>CAZAPQ010000001.1:0-23471 GCA_964487415.1 uncultured Candidatus Bathyarchaeia archaeon
CGCTGGCCCATAATGCTCCTTTGGAACAACTTCCCGAAGCCACCTCTCAGTGAAGGGAAGCGTCCTAAATTTTTCCTCTATATATTTTAGAAGCTTTTTGGCATAGGGATTTTTCAGGGGCTTCTGCTTTAGAAATCGAAATATTGTGACCTCTTGGCTGTCCTCAACTTTCCCCTCGGCTTCTGGAATTGTTACGAAGGGCTCAATGGCATAGGCCTCCCAGGCATGTACCTTTGTGAAGGATATTTGGGCAACATTTGGAAGCGAGGTTCCGGCGTGCACAAGATATCTTCCCACCTGGTGGCCTGTGAGGTTCCTGATTGGCTTGAAGCCTCTGGATCTTATAGTCTTTTCAATCAGGGCTCCAAGTGTTGATATTGGCATTTCCGGGCCTATTGCCTTCACTGCAACCTCTAAGGCTTGCTTAGCAGTTTGGACGAGATCCCTATATTCGGAGTTAAAGCATATGGTTACAGCAGTGTCAGTTACATAGCCATCCACATGGGCGCCTATGTCCACCTTTACAATAGAGCCTTCCGGGATTACCCTGTCATCTTCAGGGGGAGAAGTATAGTGGGCAGCAATCTCGTTTATAGAGACGTTGCATGGAAATGCTGGTTCACCGCCCTTTTTCCTAATAAGTTCCTCAGCCTTTTCGCAGACTTCGATTATGGGCATGTTCTCTCGGACGAAGCCCTCGATTTCCGCCCGGACTTCGCGTAGGATCTTCCCCGAAAGGCTTAGTTTCTTGTATGCTTCCTCATCGAAATCCTTCAAGGCAAATCACTCTAAACCTTTAACTTTATCAACGTAAATGCAATAATTTAAAAATTTGGAGGTTTGGCTTTGGCTAGAATCACATGGTTTGGCCATTCAGCCTTCAAGATTGAAGTGGCTGGCAAAATCGTTTTAATCGACCCCTGGCTTGACGGCAACCCCTCCTCCCCGGTTAGGGCTTCTGAAATAAGCAGGGCTGACGTGGTTTATGTAACCCACGATCATGGGGATCACCTTGGACAGGCCTTTGAGATTTGTAAGAGGACTGGAGCCGCGTTTGTAGCTACATATGAGCTTGGAAACTATGCCATTGAAAACGACGTCAGAAATGTTTTTGGGTTAAATATTGGGGGGAGCATAGAATTCGGCGGTGTCAAGTTTTATGTAGTTCAGGCAGTCCACACCTCTTCCAGAGGAGAGCCTACGGGAGTTATCGTTGAGGGCGAGGGCAAACGAGTCTACCACGCAGGAGACACCGGAATCTTCGGAGATATGCATTTGATAGGCGAAATTTATAGGCCTAATCTAGCTTTGCTTCCCATTGGAGGTTACTATACCATGGACGCTGAGGCAGCCGCTGAAGCCGTTAGGCTTATCGAGCCTGAGGCTGTTATACCGATGCACTATAAAACCTTCCCTGTCTTAGCCCAAACAGCAGACGCTTTTGTTGAAGTCTTAAAGAAAAAGGCGCCTATAGTTAAGGTAGTGGTTTTGAAACCTGGAGAAAGCCATCAATTTTAGGGTCTGAAGACCTTTGGCTGGAGGGTTGCAAAGGAGTTTCCGCCCAGGTGGAAGATCATATTCGCCTTTTCAATGTCGTATGTTTCTCCGTTGAAGAAATCCTTGTCTGCATAGGCTTCAACAACCTCGCCCACAAAAATAGTATGGTCGCCTGTGGTCATATGGCTGTGAAGCTTGCATTCCAGATGGGCTATGCACTCCTTTATTATCGGCGGCTTCACTTTTCTGGCTGGAATAGGCGTCAATCCGGCCTCCTCAAACTTGTTGTGGGTTTTCCCGCTGACCTTGCCGCAGAAGAAAGTCTCCTTTAAAATGTCCATTGTTGGAACATTCACCACAAACTCGCCTGTTTCTTCGATAAGCGAGTGCGAATATCTTGATGGCCCAACGCTTATAGCCACCATGGGCGGGCTTATGGATGTCGGCATAACCCAAGCCAAAGTTATTATATTGGGTTTTCCAGCCTTCCCCACGCATGAGATAAGCATTGTATGCATTGGATGTATAAGTCTGTAGGCCGATGAAACGCTTACATTAATGCATTCCTTCTTCTCCATAATTCCACCACGCTAACGTCTAATGTGAAACTTATCTATTATGTTTCTGGCTTCCTCCCTTTTCTTCTGATGTTCAGCCAAAAATTTGATCACCCTTTCTGTCAATTCTGTCTTACATTCTCCGCATAATATTTCGCCATTAAGGCATTTCCGCTCCCTTTCGGCAAGCTTGTTATCATCTTCTTCGAAGAGGAAATAGAAATATTGAAAAACAGTGCATATGCTTGGGTTGCCTCCAAACTTCCTCTGCTCCTCAACCGTTGGCCTTCCCCCAGTGAAAGCGTTCCAAATTTTTCGCTTAACCAGTTCAGGAGGGTCAACAGTGAATATGCATGTTTCAGGCTCTGAAGCACTCATTTTTCCGCCTATGCCAAGTCCCGGCAGAAAGCGGCAGTGAATCTGCGCTGGTTTATAATAGCCCAGTTTGGGGGCTACATCACGGGTTATTCGCCAGTAGGGATCCTGGTCTATTGCGGCTGGAATCAAAGCTGGAACATTTTCGCCAGTGAGTTTCGTGTGGATGAAACATGGAACCGCCTGTATGGCTGGCCAGAAAATCAACCCAATGTTTGTGCTGTCCTCAAAACCGAAGGTAGCCTTGGCCGTTGAATATGTTACGCGTTTTGCAACCTCCAAGGCTATTTCATAGAGGAGGTCTATGTCTTGAACATCAAAGATTATAAATGTATTTTCAGGTTTGAAGCCTAAGGCTATAAGGTCCAAAGCATTTTCGTAGGCGAAACGCCTAGTATGCTCAAGCTCAAGCTTGTCCTCAACAACAAACTTTTCATCATCCGTCATTTGGAAGTAGAGCCTCGTGTCAAACTTTTCCTGCAAATGCTTTGTGAAAATCCATGGAACAAGATGTCCAATATGAACAGGCCCAGAGGGGCCTCTACCTGTATATAGGACGAATTTTGTCCCATTTTCATACAGGTCTAAGACGGTGTTCAGATCACGGTGGGAAAAGAAAAGCCGCCTTCTAAGTTGGAGGTGCAGCTCGCCAGTATGTTTCGCTATTCTCTGCAGCAGCTCTTCCGTTATGAGCTGAGTTCCAAACTCTCTTATTAAACGTTCGTAGTCGATTTTGCCTTTTACTTCCCAAGGTGTAACAATCATCTCGTTTTTTCCTTCATTAACCAATTTTTGCGCCGCCTGAGTTTTGGCTTCTTTTATAGAGGATGTGGAAACGTATTAAATTTGTGTGAAACCCCTCTAGGATAAGCTATAAATATTTTCAAGTTTCATTTTATGCGCTGTTGGTGAAGGGATGCCGCGCCAATTTACGTAAAAAATGGCAGCTTTTCCGCCGCTAAAGGGCATAGCTTAAAAGCATCCCTAAAGATTTTATGTAAACATCACAATTGGATGGGCAGGATCCTCAGTGAACAATTTGGGAGGATATGGTGTTGGCTGAACTGCGTCTGAATGAATGGAAAACACTTTTAACGCTTAAAGAGCTTGGCGGCAAGGCTTCAGTTGATGACATTACCCAAAAAAGTGGGCTGGCCCACGCCGCTGTTATGCGGGCAGCCCTAACACTCTCAGCTAAAAAACTTGTTGCAATAAATGAGGAAAAGCGCTCAGTTGCTGTTCTTAATAGCGAAGGAAAAGCCTATGCTGAGACTGGTCTTCCCGAGCGATGTCTCCTCCGCGCGCTAATAAAGATGGGCGGGGAGGCTGGAATTAATGATCTTGCTAGGGAAGCTGGATTAGATACTAAAATTGTGCCAATAGCCCTAGGCTGGATTAAAAATAAGGGTTGGGGCGAGATAAAGGGCCAAAAATGCATCCTAGCAGTTAATAGTGAACCGCCATTGGGCATTGATGAGCAGCTCCTAAGTCTGATTCGCAGGGAGGGCAGCGTTAATGTTGAACAGCTTACCCCAGAATTGAGGAATTCCCTTGAAATTTTGAAGAGACGTAAACTTGTTGAGATCGGGGAAAGGGTTTACCGTGAACTGGAGCTTACAGCCGAAGGTTGGGAAAGAATTAGTAAAGGGATAAAAATTGTTGAAGAAGTCACCCAGCTTACCCCAGAACTCATAATCAGTGGACGCTGGAAAAGCGTTAAGCTTACAAAATTTGACGTTGCAGCTCCTGTTCCAGTGGCCTACCCTGGCAAGGCTCACCCCCTTCAGCAGATTATTAAGCGGGCTAGGGAAATCTTCCTTGAGATGGGGTTCACGGAGATTCGCGGCCCCATCGTTGAAACTGCCTTCTGGAACTTTGACGCGCTTTTCCAGCCTCAAGATCATCCGGCTAGGGAGATGATGGACACTTTCTATTTGGCTAACCCCGATACGGGGAGGCTTCCAAAGGAAAAAATTGTCGAAGGAGTGGCAAAAACCCATGAGAATGGGTGGATAACAGGTTCTAAGGGCTGGGGCTACAGGTGGAGCCGAGAGGAAGCCAAAAGACTTGTTCTTCGCACACACACCACAGCTGAAACCATAAAGTATCTGGCAACCCACAAGCGTCCCCCCATAAAGGTTTTCTCGGTGGATAGGGTCTACCGAAACGAGCAGGTCACATACAAGAACATCGCCGAGTTCCATCAGATCGAGGGCATAGTCGTGGACAAGCGGGTAACATTAAGGGATCTAATGGGAACCCTTAAAACATTCTATAGGAAGTTCGGCCTCGAGAGGATAGAGTTTTGGCCGAGCTACTTCCCATACACGGAGCCCTCAGCCCAAGCCGTGGTTTACCATCCGAAGCTTAAGCGTTGGATTGAGCTTTGCGGCATGGGCATTTTTAGACCCGAGGTTTTGGCGCCTATGGGCATAAAATGTCCAGTTCTAGCTTGGGGCGGAGGTCTTGAACGTCTAGCCATGATTGAGCTTGGCTTGGATGATATTAGGCTGCTATATGGCAATAATGTTGGTTGGCTTAGGAGGACACCCCTATGCCAGCAATAACATTATACACGAAGCGATTCTCAAAATTCGTGGGCAGGGAGCTGACGGTCGAGGAGATACTTAAAACGCTTCCATGGATGGGCTTCGACATTGAGGACAAGGGCGAAGATTACGTTAAGGCTGAGTATAACCCAAACCGCATAGACTTCTGCAGCTATGCAGGGGTTGCCCGAGCTTTCAAGGGCTTCATGGAATGGGAAACGGGACTGCCAAGATATGAGGCCAAGGAGGCTACGGCCACCCTTATAATTGACAGGGCTGTGGCTGATGTAAGACCCTATATGCTGGCAGCCATAATTCGGGATATAAAGCTTGACGATGAAGCCGTGGCAGAGCTTATGGAAATGCAGGAAGACCTCCACTGGGGCATTGGAAGGGACAGGAAAAAGGCTTCTATTGGCATCCACAACTTAGATGTTGTTAATCCGCCATTCACATACACGGCTGTTGAGCCTACAAGCGTTAAGTTCATCCCGCTGGGCAAGACTGAGGAGATGACGCCTAAGGAGATTTTGGAGAAGCATGAGAAGGGCATAGCATATAAGCATCTTGTGAACTGGGCTGCAAGGTATCCTCTGCTCATGGATAGAGATGGCAAAGTGCTTTCCATGCCGCCGATAATAAACGGCGAACTCACAAGGGTCACATCCCAGACTAGAAACCTGTTCCTAGATGTCACAGGCCCAAGCTTTGAGGCTGTGGAGAAAAGCCTAAAAGTGTTGACCACAGCCCTAGCGGATATGGGTGGAACCATTGAGAAGGTTATTGTGAAATACCCAGATCGGACAATAGTTTCGCCGAACCTTGAACCTGAAAGAATGAAATTGAGGGTTAAGTATGCCAACAAGTTTTTGGGTTTAAGGCTTTCAGATGAGGAAGTAATAAAATGTCTGAGGAGATGCCGATTGGACGCTGTGAGGGTGGATGATGGCCTTTTAGAAGTTTCAATTCCACCATACAGAATCGATGTCCTACATGAAATTGACCTCGTAGAGGAGGTTGCTATAGGCCACGGCTATTATAGGCTTGAGCCTACAATACCTAGGGCTGTAACCGTCGGCCAGAAACATCCAGTTTATGTCCTCGCCGATAAAGTGCGGCAGATAATGGTGGGTTTAGGCTTCCTAGAGGTTATGAACTTCACCTTAACCAACGAGCGAATACACTATGAATACATGTGCATCAAGCAAAAGAACCCCGTGAAGATTGCTAACCCCGTGTCCCTAGAGTACACTATAGTCAGGCAGATGCTCCTCCCAGGGCTCATGAAAAATCTGGCTGAAAACAAGCATGAAAGCTACCCGCAGAAACTCTTCGAGGTTTCGGACGTCGCCCAGATAAACAGGAGACTGGAAACCATGTGCGAGAGAAGGCTTCATGTAGCCGCAGTTACAGCCCATTCAGAAGCAAACTTCACGGAAATAAGGGCCTGCTGTGAAGCACTTTTGGCAAACCTAAAAGTTACAGAATGGCAAATAAGGGAGACAAAACATCCGAGCTTTATAAGGGGCCGAACAGCCGCCATTAGCGTCAAAGGGAGGGTTATAGGAGTCTTGGGCGAAATACATCCACAAGTTCTAAACAACTTCGAAATCGAAAATCCAGTAGCCGCCCTCGAAATAGACCTGCAACCATTAATTCCCAGAATAGGAACCTAAAGGGCCAGCTAATTTTCCCATACTTGCTCTGGGTTGATAACCCCATACATAATTGAGATTATACCCAATCTTTCGAAGCGCATGACAAAGAATAGATTAGCCCAAATATAGATTGGGCGAGAATATGGCTTAGTTGGAAAAATCTAGAAGAGAATTCAATTTTTGACTATAACGACTGCTCAAAATCAGTAACATTTAACTTTCCGCTTCCATAAATTATGGAGTGGCAATGACCATTTCGCATGAGCCTTTTAATCCCGCCGGAAAATCCATGCTGACGGACCCAACAGAGCAGGCAGGCCTTCCATGGCTTGCATGACTATGAGGGCGGGTTTACCCAGGCATGGGACACGGCGGGCGCGGGCGCAAAACTCCCACGCTTGAGAGAGCTTAACCTAGGGGAGCGCATGGCTCCGCTATGAAGTTAAGTGATAGGTTAGGTGGGAGACAAGACGCGCCCGCGAAACAACTTTTAAGTTTTCCTTCACCATAGAACTTTAAGCGTCTAGAAGTTTGGCTGATGGGCTTGGACATAGAAACCAAAATGGAACTGATTAAGAGACCTCCAACAGAGGAGATCCTCGTAGAGGAGGAGCTTAGAGAGCTTCTTGAAACCAATGAGCATCCAGGTCATTATATTGGCTTTGAGATTTCCGGGCTTTTACACCTAGGAAACCTTGTTGTTGCAGGCTTCAAAATAAATGACCTTATAAAGGCTGGAGTTAGGTGCCAAGTTTACCTAGCGGATTGGCATAGTTTCATAAACAACAAGTTTGGCGGGGACTGGGATAAAATTCTAATGGCCACAAAATATTACGAGAAGGCTTTCCGCTTCTTCTGTCCAGGCGTAAAAATTGTAATTGGCTCGGAGCTTTATCATAACAATAATGAGTACTGGCGCAATTTGATGATGTTCGCCAAGCATATGACCCTAAGCCGGACGCTGCGCTGCCTAACCATAATGGGAAGAAGCGAAAGTGAAAGATTAGACTTGTCCCAATACTTCTATCCGGTAATGCAGGCTGTTGATGTTAAGGCCATCGGCGCGGACATTCCCCATGGAGGCATGGATCAGCGTAAGGCCCATGTTCTGGTCCGCGAAATTTTCCCGAAAATGGGCTGGAAAAAACCCGTAGCCCTTCACCATCACCTCCTAATGGGGCTTGCTGAACCTGTAAGGATCGGAGCTAAGGACAAGCTTGAGCAGGTGATAGCCAGCAAGATGAGCAAGTCTAAGCCCTGGACAGCCATATTCGTCCATGACACTGAGGAGCAGATAAGAGCTAAGCTTAGGAAGGCATGGTGTCCAGAGGGACAGGTTGAAATGAACCCTTTGCTTGAAATAGTCAAGTATATAATTTTCCATGAGAGGAAAGCTTTCACCGTGGAAAGGCCTGCAAAATACGGCGGAACAATGACCTTTGAAAGTTACGAGGAGGTTGAAAAGGCTTATAAGAGCAGGGCTCTCCATCCGCAGGACTTAAAGAATTCCGTGGCAAGGGAGCTGGCGGAAATACTAAAACCGATAAGAGAATATTTTGAAAGGAATAAAGAGGCTGCTGAATGCCTGAAAATTGTGAAAGAGGCTGAGATTACAAGGTGAAAGCCATATCAGCCCACATGAAAGAAAAGGAAGAGAAAATTCAGCTTCTAATGGAATGCCTAGCCGAGGAAACAGCGAAGGGAATCCCCATCGTTGTTGAGGGTAAAAGGGACGTTGAAGCCTTAAGGACCATGGGAATCAGCGGACGCATAATACCCGCAAAAACTGGAAGGAAAACTTTCATGGAAGTATTAAGGGAGCTTGAGGAGTGTGAGACCCACGAGGTTATCCTCCTCCTAGACTTTGACAGAAAGGGAAGAGAATGGACAAGGCGACTAGAAAGGCATTTAGAGGGATCTGGAATAAAGCCAAACCTATACTTCTGGAATGGGCTTCTGGAGCTCGTCTGGACGGATGTGAAAGACGTCGAGGGCTTACCAGCATACCTCAAAAATCTAAGGGCAAAATTGGGCAAGACCTGAACGGTGAATGACACACTGCTAATTTTGAGCCGGTCTTGGAAGAGCCATGGCTGAAATTTTAAATCGGTTTCTGATCTCTCTGGCTAAAGTCTCAGCGTATCCTATGCGGTAATTGTCTGTTATTACAAGCTTTGGACCGGAAAGTCTAACATACTCTAGAAGCCCATCAAAATCTGAATGATCGCTTAGGGCTAGAACATACTCGTTTTCAGCCATTTCCCTGCATGGCGAGTTAAACTCCCATCCGCTAACATAAATTCGGATACCCCCCTCCACACGGCCCACCCTTCCCCTTGAACCCATATGATAAAAGGCGACGTAGGGCCCTTTTTCCTCCACAAGCCTCCTTGCCTCCCTCTCCTCTAGACGCATAATCCTTCCAAGCCTCATCCCATGCTTCTCGCAGACCTTTGACACATGGAAAACTTTTTCAGGCATTATAAAGGGCACCTTCACCCCAGCCTTGTTTAGCACATGCATAATCTCCTGAAGCTTTCCATGATACCCGAAAATTTGGACAGGCCCACGCTTCAACCCCCTCTCCACTAAAGAAACAAGCGTTTCCCTAACATCTTCATGGAAGGGGCGTCTGCAGGAAGGGCTTCCATAAGTGGCCTCCATGACAAGAACATCAGCCTCCAAGGCTATTGTACCCTCTATTCGGAAATCTCCAGTATAGACGATTCTATTCCCCTCATTATCCTCAACAAGAACTTGAGCCGCCCCAAGAATATGATCCGCTGGGAACAGAGTTACCTTTTCATCGCCGTAATTCAGTGTTCTCCCATATTCAAGGGTTTCCACAAACCCGCCCATCAATAGCAAAGGCCCCTCAACAACGTCTATAAGGTCCCTTGTCGCAGGGGTCATCAGAACTTTCTCGCAGGCCCTCAGGCTCTGCTTCAACCCCATCATATGATCTGCATGGGCATGGGTGACCACCCTTAATGGAACAGAGGACTCAAAGGCGTCACAGCAAACATGCCTACCAAGCAGAACAGCTCCGGAGCCGGTTATGGTTGCCTTATTTGCGAGGACCTTCTCCATCAGCTGGGCCTCGTCGCTAAATTTTTAGACCTGGGTTTTTGGGGCAAGCCAGTCTATAAGCCGCTTTGGGTCCTCACATTTTATCTGAACCTTTATTGGGCCAAGGGCTGACTCCGCCACCTCTTTCGAGAAGGAAACGTGTCCAGCGTAGGCCACCTGCTTGTTTAGACAGAAGCTTATAGTGTTTCCGCTTAGCCCCTCAAAAAGCACTCCTCTGGCGGCGTCGCGGATTCTCTCCCTTCGCAGAAGATTGTAAAGTTTTGTAAGGGCCTCTATGCCTTTAACCTCCGCCACGAGGAGTTCTCCCCTTGGCAGGGATTTCGACTGGAGGGGTATGCTTCCGAAGATGTTTTCCACTGATCTCTTCACCTTCTCCACAGACTCTGTTGGATTCACTTCAACCTCCACATGCACTTCTACTTCGTCCATTTCCTTTCAATCCTCTCTAAAATTTGTCTAGCCTCCCTTTTAGCCTCTGCTAGGCTTCCCTCATTAACCAGCATGTACTCAGCCATGGCTATGGCCCCGCCGATTCCCACACCTATTTCCCGCATGTCCCTTTCATGGAAAACTTCCCAATCCTTTGGATCGTCGCTTCTGCTTCGATGGTAAAGTCGCATAAACCTTGTTTCTGGAGAAGAATGCACTGCGACAAGTACGAAATCTTTAAAATTTTTCTTAAACTCCTCAACCTCGGCGAGGCTTCTTATCCCATCCACAACAATTTTCGGCTGAGTTTTCCCATTGATCTCTGAGACACACCTTCTAGCTATGGCAGCCTCCCCTTCTGTTCGGCGTAGCTCAAGCATTATGCGGCCTATGTTCTCAGGCGTTGGAGCCAAACCCCGTCTTTCAGCCTCGCTCCTCACCACATCGCCCATAACCACAACCCCGTATCCCATATCCCTTGCAACATTGACAATAACGGCTGTTTTTCCAGCTCCAGGCATACCCGTAACGCCAACAACAAGTTTTTTAACCATCAATTAAAAGCCCTCATTCATATGCGCTTCTATAGAATGCTTCAAAATTAAAAGCATTTATGAAGGATCCACGCAAAATATGAGAAGGTATGCCTGTGCCCGAAACCATTAGAAGCTTCATAGCCTTTGACGTTGAAAATCCACAGGTTATTGAAAGAATAACCAGCATACAGAGACTTCTGACTGAAACAGGAGCAGATCTAAAGCTTGTGGAGCCCGGGAACATTCACATAACCATACGTTTTCTAGGCAATATCCCGGCAAAAATGGTGGATAAGATTTACGAAGGCATGAAGATGACTGAGTTTTTGCCTTTTGACATAAGAATCCGAGGGGTTGGAGCCTTCCCCAATACGCGCAACCCAAGGGTTCTATGGGCTGGAATAACTGAGGGCGCTGATAATCTTAGAAGCATCTTTAATAGGCTGGAGCCTTATCTTCGCAGTTTGGGTTTGCCGCCCGATCCAAAGGGCTTCAGCCCCCATCTAACTATTGCCCGTGTCAGATCTGGGAGAAATAGGGCTCAGCTGACAAGATGTCTTGAGGAGAACATAAATTATGAATTTGGCGTGGTTAGGGCAAACTGTTTGAGGCTTAAAAGAAGCGACCTCACGCCTAAGGGTCCGATATATACTAACCTGAGGGAATTCTGTCCACAAAAGTGAAAGTGCAGGTCATGCTGGAGCTAATCGAAAAAGTTTGCAAAGAGGTTCTTGAAAGGGTTACGCCCAAAGCAGAGGAACGCTCAAGAATAGAGACTTTAGCAAAGGAGTTGGAGGAAAAGGTTGCGTCAGCGGCAAGGGCTTCCGGCGTTAAGGCTAAAGTGCGGCTGGAAGGCTCAGTTGCCAAGGACACATGGCTTAGCGGCGAGCCGGACATAGACATTTTCATGCGCCTGTCCACAACCATACCACGTCAGGCTTTAGGCGAGGTGACCCTAAAAATAGCTAGAAAAGCTACCGAAGGAGCAAGACATGTGGAAAGGTTTGCAGAGCACCCCTACCTTGAAGCCTTCATCGACAACGTAAGAGTTAACATTGTGCCATGCTATGATACAAAGCCCGGAGAATGGCTCAGCGCCACCGACAGAACGCCATACCACACGGACTATGCGAATGAGCATTTAAGTCAGGAAATGCGCAGAGAAACTCGCCTCCTAAAGAAGTTTATGAAGGGCATCGGGGTTTATGGCGCCGAGATAAAGGTTGGCGGATTCAGCGGCTATCTATGCGAGTTGCTGATAATTCATCATGGCTCCTTTTTAAATGTGTTAAAAACTTTTGCCCAATTCGATAAACGTCTAATCATAGACATGGAAAACTACTATGAGGGAAGAATGGATGAGCTGGATCTTCTCTTCAGGGAGCCCCTTGTAATAGTGGACCCGGTGGACATGGGCCGAAATGTAGCCTCAGCTGTGCAGCCGCAGAAACTTTACACCTTTGTTGCCGCCGCAAGGGCTTTCCTTGAAAAGCCAAGCCTGAAGTTCTTTTATCCTCCTGAGACAAAGGCTTTGCCAATTGATGAGCTAAGAGAGAAGCTGGACAAGCTTGGCTCAGCCTTCATCTTCCTCGTATTCAATAGCCCCCGCGCCGTTCCTGATGTTTTGTGGGGTCAGCTCTACAAGTCCCAAAGGGCCATTATGCAACTTCTTGAAAAAAGCGAATTCCATCCATTACGCTATGCGGTGTGGAGCAACGAGGAGGATTTAAGCGTTTTTATTTTTGAGCTTGAAAGCCGCTTCCTTCCATCCGTGAAAAAGCATTCCGGTCCACCATTGGAGAAGCACGACAACTGCAGGGACTTTCTCTCAAAATATGCTGCCAATCCCAATGTCGTTTCGGGACCCTATATCGAGGACGGCAGGTGGTTTGTTGAGATTAAGAGGAAATACACGGACGTTGTGGCTTTACTATATGAAAGGCTTAGCGATGGCGGAAGAAGCCTAGGCATAGCCAAAGAAATAGCCAATGCGCTTTCCAGAGGCTTCAAAATTTTCGTAAACAGTGAAATAGCCCAAGTCTATAGGGAAAAAGGCGACTTTGCAATTCACTTAACCGATTTTTTGTCCGGAAGGCCGAAGTGGTTAGAATAGCCCCAATAATGAGGCTGATGCTAGAGCGCAGCCGACAAACCAACAGTAAAAGGCGAACAGGTAGAAGGCCTTATGGGTAACGGCTTTCCATAGAAGATTTAAAGCTGCATAACCCATGATGAAGGCCGTCACTCCACCCACAATTATTCCTGTAAGGCCAATGTCTAACAATGCAAGTTTATCATATTCCGTATATAGGGTTAGGGCTAAGGCTCCAAAAACGGCGGGCATTGAGAGCAGAAATGAGAATTTGAAGGCTTCTTCCCGCCGAACCCCAAGCATAAGCGCCGTGGCAATGGTTAGACCGCTCCTTGAAAGCCCAGGGATTATGGCGATTCCTTGGGCAACCCCAATAGCCAAGGCCTCAAAATAGCCGATACTATTTTCCCCTTCTTCTCGAACCTTTGAGGGGTAAAGCACTGCCCCGCAGACGATAAAAGCCAAGGCTATTGTAGGAACACTTTGAAAGATCACTTCAGCCATTGTGTTTAGGGCTAATCCCAGCAAAGCGGTGGGGGCTGTTCCAACAATTATAAGTGGTATAAGCCGTCCATGTTCCGTTTTAAAGTCCAATCGTATAAGGGCTGAAAGAATATGCTTAATATCGCCTCTGAAGTATAGGATTACCACCGCCAAGGTTGCCAAATGCAAAATTACATCAAAAGATATTGGCAGGCTTAATGATAAAGCCTTCTCAGCAATTTTCAGATGTCCAGTGCTTGATATGGGGAGCCATTCAGTTAACCCTTGAATCAAACCCAGTATGATGAATTTCATAAGCTGATCCAAGAAATCAGCCTCCTCCATCTCTATTACGCTTGGGGTTTAAAAATTTTGAAAGAGAATAATTCGCATAAAAAGAAACTGGTAACAAAAATGGTTTATGCTGGCTTTCGCCAGCTCAGCCAGTTTAATATCGGCGTCTATAGTTCCGCCTTTTCATGTAGCACCCTCGGCAGTAAACTGGCCTATTTGGGTCTGGTGTGAAGGGAACTTCACATTCAGCCCCACATTCAGAGCATACTGCCTTGTGCATTTCTTTACTTGCCATTCTAACTTCAACTCCTTTTACGTTTAATGTGCAAAAGCCTCTGAAGACAGCCCTTGCACGCCTCCATGCTGTCGTAAGCTACTTATAAGCATTTGCATCAAAAACATTAAACAGACATGATGAGGAATGAAAAATCATGAAAATACTGCTGGATGAAATGTATTCAGGATTGAAGGAGTACTTTGAAATTCTAGGATGGGAAGCCTTAACAGTTCAGGATATAAACATGAAAGGCGCAAAGGATAGGGAAATCGTCGAATACGCTAGAAAGCATGGCATGCTGCTAGTTACACAGGATCAGAAGCAGGCGGAGCTGGCTGAAATAGCAGGCGTGAAATATATTTTGATATCAAATGCTTTAATAGCCAAAGTGGCGGCTGAAAAGATTAGGGAGAAATACCCGGAACTCGTGAAAAAAATCTGAAATCGATCTATCTTTGGCATTTTTCGCAAATGAAAGTTTTCCTGTTTACAGGCTTTTGCATGTAAAATTTTATTGATGACCCACATTTTATGCAGGATCCGCGATATCTGTTATAGACTAGCAGGAGGCTCTTTATTCCCTTTTTCTCCATTTTTAGTTCAAGGAACTTTTCGCTTAGATCCTTGGTTATATCGGCAATCCTCTCCAGCTCATCACGCGTCAGATCCTTAACTTTTCTCTCCGGGCTTATCCCAGCCCTAAAGAGGATTTCATTTCTCAGGATGTTTCCCACACCGGCTATAACTGATTGATCCAGAAGCACTGTCCCAATTTTCTCCTATGGAAACTTCATGAGGTTTTGTATGGCCCTTTCCCTGTCCCAATCGCCGCTTAAAGGATCAGGCCCAAGTTCCCTTATCAGCCTTTCCAAAATCCTTTCCTTAAGATCCATCTCGACTATCGGCGCATTATAGACAACAAGCTTTTTGCTGTCCCCAATTATCGTAAGCCTAACCATCCGCTCGGGCTTCAGCAGAGCCTCATCCAAACGATAAAAATGTATAGCCCCAAACATCATGAGGTGAACTCTTATAACAGCATCTCCAAAGAATAGGATGATGTTTTTACCCATTGAATCAGAATCCAAAAGGCGCCTGCCAACAAGCAGGTTAACCGGAACATAAACCCTCCTAGACCTAACAAAAACATCCCGCACAACCTCACCGCAAAACTCGCTTTTAATCCTAAATGCATAAGCCTTAGCCGTAGGTCCCTCAACCATAAGCAGAACATTCCTGAAAAACCATTTAAGTCTGCCTACATAATGGTAATGAAAGGTTATGGTTGTATTAAAATTTATAAATTCGGTTGGAGTATCCAACCATGTAAGTTAATTTGAGGCAACAGCATGAAGAAAATTCATGATGTGCTCCTATTTCATGAAGCGAACAAGGGAGAAGGATTCCTTGAAAGGTTGGAGGGGAAAAAGCCTCTTTTCATATGTACGATAGGGACAACGGAGACAGCTAAGATTCCAGGAATATCTGCTGCAGGTAAATACCCAGAGCTTACCGATTATACGCCGCCTGCAGATGTGGAGTTGCTTATTTTGGGCAGGTGCAAGTGCATTTCAGGGGTGCCTGTAACCCCAGAGGGGATACCCACACCCGCCTTAATTACAATGGCGGCGTTGAGATTGGCAGATACGCCAGTGCTTATTGTAAGCGGCGGGCTGAAGGTTAAACCGCATGTTCCCTTCATTGATTTAGGCGGAAAACCTGGCGGTGACATAAGAACAGGCAAGGCTGTTGAGGATGTGGAGGAGACCCTGACGCGGGCTGAAATTGCTGGTGAGACCCTTTCCAGAATGGCTGATTACCTTGTGATTGGCGAAAGCATTCCAGGCGGTACAACAACAGCGTTAGGCGTCCTCCTAGCCATGGGCATAGACGCTAAGGGAAAAGTTAGCAGTAGCATGCCAGGCAACCCCCACGAGCTGAAGATTAAAACCGTTGAAGAAGGGTTAAGGGCCACAAAAATCAAGTTTGGCTCCTTATCAAGAGATCCCATAAGCGCAATTTCACATGTCGGAGACCCCATGATGCCCGCCTTCGCCGGCCTAGTCCTAGGAGCCGCGCGCAGGGTTCCGGTTTTAATGGCAGGCGGAACACAGATGTGCGCTATATTGGCTATCATAAAAGCCTTGAACCCCCATATTCTTGAGAATGTAGCTATTGGAACAACAAGATGGATTGTAATGGACAAGACCTCGGACATAAAGGGCATTGTCGCTCAAATAGCTGATGTTCCCATCCTCGCCGCCGACATTGACTTCAGCAAATCAAAGCATGAAGGCCTTAGGGCCTATGAGGCAGGGGTTGTCAAGGAAGGCGTTGGAGCTGGAGGCGCAGCCATAACTGCCATGACCAAGTCAAGAGGGTTAATTACAAAGGACATCCTGCTTATGGAAATCGAAAAAATATATGAGAGCCTTATGAGGCCTACACCTTAACATTATATTATGCACACTAAAATGCGTTAAATTTTATTTCGTAAAATTTTGATCTATTTTCCCCGTCTCTTTTCTTAGACATCCACTATACTTAATTGTTTAAATAAAGCCCTGTTTTGCCGTCTTACACTACTCATCTCGAACGGTTCTAGAAGTTAATATAAATCTGAAAGAGTGATTTAGGTTAGAATATGTGACTTAGAATGCCACGTAGAGAATTAACGCGTATAGGATTTTGGCTTAAAATGACGCCTATTTAGTCCCACTCTACTACTCAATTAATTAAACTTTAGGTAAACATTTGTCGAACAATGTTTATATGATGGATAATCCATCCTTCAGAAAAGAGGAAAAACATGGATAAGAGAACTTTGGCCATAGCAATCCTAATTTTGGCGTTAGCATTGTCCACGACCTATGCCCTATTGAATTGGAGGACGGAGCCTGAATGCATATCGTCTCCCGATCAGAGCTGGAGCTCAGAATCTGAGAGCCAAAATCCTGGAGATCTAGGTTCTCAGACTCCAAACCAGGAGATTTTACCAGAAGGCAACCAGCGACAGACTCAACCTATTGAGGAGCAATCAAAACCTCCAACTCCAAAAAACCTGACGGTGGTGGATTCTACTGGGGAGAATATAACAGTTAACCTTCCGGTAAGGAGTATTGTAAGTTTGAACCATGGGATGACGGAGGTCATTTGCGCCTTAGGCTGCGAACAACTATTAATAGGCAGAAGTGCCAGTTGCAATTTCCCGCCTTCAGTGCTTGATAAGCCTGTTATGGGTTCAAGTTCCTACAGCCCTAACGTTGAACTGATTGTAGAGAGCAAGCCCGACCTCCTAGTGGCTGATACGATGCTTAGCTACAACAAGGAAGTTTACAACAAGCTGAGAGACGCTGGTATAACGGTAATAGTTGAAATCAACAACTCCACACGCATCAAGAAGTTCATAGAGTACATGGGAATAATCCTCAACAGAACCGAAAGGGCCAAGGTTTTGCTGGACTTCATAAACTATTATGAGTTGCTAGTTGTAAACAGAGTTAAGGGCATTCCAGACGAGCTTAAGCCTCGCGTTTACAGCGAATGGGCCGCAACGGCCTGGAGAAGTTATGGTCCAGGCAGCGCAGGCCACTTGATGATAGTGACTGCTGGTGGCTTGAACATAGCCTCGGAAACGGAGAAAGCCTATCCAACACTAAGTCCAGAGTTTGTTGCTGAAAAAAATCCAGATGTGATACTGATCATGTTACCGGGTGAGCTTAAAGGTAGCATAGAGGGCTTCGTAAGTACAAGAGACGAAGTTTTAGCCAGACCCGCGCTTACTGGAACCCGCGCAGTGGAGACGGGCAAGGTTTACGTCTATGACCCAATAATTTATCAGGGCATAAGGTACCCTGTGGGGCTGCTGTATTTCGCTAAATGGTTCCATCCAGAGCTTTTCAAGGATATTGATCCAGGGCAGGTGCACTCAGAGCTTATCCGCCAGTTCTTTGGAGTGTCGCTTGAGGGGATATACGTTTATCCGCCGTAAATTTAGCAATGTATCTCGATGATATCTCCGTCCATCAGCACATGGCCTGCCCCAACTTTTTCTCCTGGATATTTTGCGCTTAACCCCCAGACTCTAGCGTACTTGAAGTTCTTGTATAATTCGCTGTGGAGTTTCTTGGCGATGTCTATTACAGTTGTTCCATGTTTAACGATTAGGGGTTTTCTGGATGGCTCTTTAGATGAGGGCTCTTTGGTGTATATCCTCACAACTTTAAGCATCTTGAATATTGTTTCGCCTATCTGGTTTAGCCCTTCACCGGTCATGCATGATACTGCTATTATGGGCATGCTTCGGCCTTCCAGCTTTTGCTTCAGAAGTTGCAGGTTTTCGCTTGCCATGGGCATGTCTAACTTGTTTGCGAGGATCATTGTTGGCTTGTAAACATAGTTTAGGAACAAAGCGTTTTCAATTTCTTCTAAACTCACTTCACCGCTTATTTTAACCACTGCTGATGTTATGCGGTAACTATTCAGTAAATCTTTAACGTCAACCTGCGTGCAGTCGACAAGCGTTCCATCGCCTGAAATTTGGATTCCCCCTCCACTCTTCAGCCTTACAATTTTAACTTCGCCCATAGGCATCTCAACGCGGATTCCAACCTTTTCAAGCTCGGAGAGGAGCATGTCCACCTGACCCGCGGGGTCGTCTGAAAGGTCGACCATTAGGATTAGACCGTCAGCGTTGCGCGCCAGGCTTAAAACCTGGGTGCCGCCCATTCTGCCTTCAGCGGCGCCTTCAATTACGGCTGGGGCCTCAACAAGCTGAATTTGAATGTCCAAGTAGGGAAGCATTCCTGGAACAGGCTTCTGGGTTGTGAATGGAACTGGGCTGACCTCAGGCTTAGCGTTGGTCACAGCGGCCAGCAGGCTGCTTTTCCCAACGTTTGGCGGGCCCAAAATGACTATTTGCCCAGCTCCCTCCTTAGGCACAGCAAAGCCTACTCCGCTGCCCCTTCTCCTAGCCTTAGACCTTTCAAGCTCCTCTTCAAGCTCAGCTATTCTACGTTTGACATGGGCTACAAGCCTGCTTGTCCCCTTATGTTTCGGCACCAGCGAAAGAAACTCACGCATAAGCCTTATTTTTTCGGGCAGGGAACGGCATGCTGAAGCCTCAGCCCACTTTGCCTTAGCCTCAGGAGGAAGGTTTGTAACCATTTAAGCTCAGATGCAACATGTTATAGGCGCCAAATATTCTTTTACTTAGCCTTTGCCGTGCAGCCTCATATCCATCAAGAAAAGCCCCTAGAATAAACCAAATTTGGAATGCTGAAAACAGGGAGTTCTTAACTGAGCCCGGGGAGAAGATTCCTTGACAGCGTCAGGGGTTGTGCTGCAAATTCCAAAAAGGCGTAAAAATAAGCGGTATGGAATAAAAGACTATTTTGACAACCTGCAAAGTTAAACATTAGCGGGCCTTCGAAGGCGGGCTCCAATAGTATAGTTATGGGAAACTTATGTTTGCGGTTGTTGCAAAACGTCGAGGTGTACCAGCTATATCTAAAACGAAATCCACTTGAAGCGTTTTACCGCTTAGGTTTTCCTTAAAGTCTCCTGCCATCGTCGGCAAACCCGTCCATGTTTTTGTTTCGCCTGGCATTACGACGAGGATTCCATGCCCTGGGGTTGGCGCGTAAATCCAACCGATCACAGTCCCAGTTCCCGAAATTTCCATTCCGACTCCTTGCAGAATCAAAGGAATGTCGCCTGTATTTGACACGGTTATCGTCAAGTTTTCTTCCCAGGATTTCCAGCTGGTTGGGGAAACCGTTGCGGTAAGGGCCATTTTAAGGTTGAAAACCTTTTCATAAAGCACTGTACGGTTCTCATATGGACCATTCAGCCAAACGGTGACCTTGTACACACCTTCTAGGCAATGCTGCTCGTACCATTCCCATGGAAGATAAACATCGACAGTCAAGGTTCCAGATATTTGGCGGAACTGGGTTAAGAGGCTTGTGTGATCTTCAGGCAGGAAAAGTTCCGCTTGAGTTCCATCTGGAAGCGTCACGTTTATGCGGCCGAACCACCAGTCGTAAACCCCGTTGATTTCCACGCGATCCCTCACGTCGACTTCCCCGCTTATCTTCAGCCTCATGTAAAGCTCCTCTTCCTCGTACAAGTACTTGTCTATCTCAACGTTTGAAACGTACGGGCTTGAAGTGGTGCTCGGCGGAGCTCCGGGCCCGCCTCCTTTAATTCCCGTGAAGAAGTAAAATGCAGCTGAACCTGCTGCAACCGCTAAAACCACTATCACGACGGTTGCTGTTTTACCTATTGCCTTTCTATCCATATGAGACACCACGACAGAGTTACGCCTTAATGCTTAAAAGAATTGCGAATAACCTTGCCGGCTCGACGTTTTCTGACGAGTATGGCAAGGCTGAAAAGCAGCATGGAGGCAACCCCACAAACCATGATCATGTAAAGGTATCCCTGCTCAAATAGCGTCTCTTCCTGCTTGAAGCATATAACAACTTCGTGCCTTGAGTGTTCATATGTGAAGGTTACATTTATGAAGTCCTCGCTTTCGCTTTTATTGAAGGGTATAGGCTTACCGTCGAACAGCACCTCCGGCTGCCCGCTTTCTATGCTTTTTGGAATCCTTATTTCTGCAAATCCTTTGGAACCCTTTCTCCATTCAACCTGGAAGGATATCGTATGGTTCTCTGGGGTGTACTTGAAATTTGATATTATCGAGTTGGAGGTAAGCTGAATTATATACCCACCCTGGACGGCGTAATCGTTAGTTAATTGGGGAAGCTCACCGCTAGGCTCCATTAGGGGATATCTATCCGCTACTTGATCGCTTATTATGTAGGGCTTGTCGCCTATGCCGTCGCTGCCAGGCTGGTCCTGATTTACTCCGCCTTTCTCGTCCACACCAACATAGTCTTTCCAGTATTGATCTGGGATATCCCAATGGAGGCAATAGGTGCATGTGGACGGCCTAAAGGTGGCGCAACCATCTACTAAGATGCCCTTCGCATCTAAAAAGTTGTTGTGGTATAGGGTAATGTTGTATGAGCATTCCAGATAAACGTCGCAGGCGTTATCAAGTAGGTTGTTCTCAAAGAAAGTGCAATTGCCTGATCCACCTATATAGATGCTTTGATTACACTTCATTATGGTGTTTTTTGAAACTGTAATCCTGTCCGAGTATAATAAGGTGAGACCACGGGGATAAGCCACAATTAAGTTTTTTGAAACTGTGCCTGTAAATACGCCGTGAAAGTAGATGGCTGACGGAGGAGGACTCATCGCTCCCGCAAGCGCCAGAATTCTGGAACCGCCTACAATCTTGTTTTCTGTTATGAAGTTTCCCTCACTGTTCAAGCATGAAACAGCAGTTGTGCAGTTTGAGAAGGTATTTTTAGCTATTTCGTTTCCGCTAACCGTTTGGCCGAACAGCTCCACGCCCACACCGCAGTTGGATATGTGGTTCCCCTCAATCCTGTTTTTCCATGAAGCATATAGCCTGATGCCTGTTTCACAGCTTGTTATATTGTTTTCGTAAATAAGGCTGTCCTCCAAAAAGTTAAGATGGACATACTCAAGATTCTCTATATTGCTCCTGTAAACTTTATTTTTCATCCCGCTTAACTCCAGGCATTTTCCTTTAACATGTAGGTTTTCGAAGGTTGTGTTTCTGCAGACTGCACGTACCTACGAGGCGCTGATTCTATAAATGAAGCAATCGGCACAATCCACCTCTAGCTTGTCAACTTCAAAAAACTTAACCGTGGAGTTTTGCACCCTATAAAGTTCCAAGAGTGGAACTGTATTGTTGCCTCCATCTAGAATCGCGTTGCTCAGCTGCAGAATCAATGGAACGCTTAAGCTCCCTTCAAGCCGATAAGTTTTGAAGTTGGTGGTTTTTATTGGAGCCGTGAATGGGCTGACTGTTCCATCATACTGTATAACCACCTCTTCGCTTCGCGGAGATGGGTCATAGTAGTCTAGCAGGATGCCGCCGATCTGCATACCACAGTCCGGAAGATCAGTAACGCTGTAGCCGAGGCTGTCAAAGATCGAGGAGCCAAACGGGAACTCCCCCCAGAAGTTGACTATCCCGCCGCTCAGCCCGGCTGACTTAATCTGGGCGTAGAAGTTGAACCACGCAAAGAAGCGCTCAGCCCTAATGTCGACGTCCTTGAATACTAATATCTGGCTTTCAGCAACAGTCTCGTCGAAGCCCAAAGTCGCTATCAAGCTAACGAAGTCGTAGACTAACTTCACGTAGCCCAGCACTCTAAGGATGGCTTCGGCAAGCGGCGAGTTCAAAACGTCCTCCCCTATCTCAAGCAGTATGTCGATCGCACCACTTGCGGCCTCTTCAACTGGAAGCGGTATGCCTCCCTTGTTCACGCTGTAGACTGTCTGGGCTAGTCCAAAGGCCACAGCTTCGTTCAGGAAGGTCCCGTTTCCGATCCCCGCGTCTATCTTGCAGCGGTAGTTGCCAGTACCCGTGAAGCTTTCCGGCGCGATGTTTATTCCGCCGGCATAGCTGACCTCGATGTAAACGTCCGGTTTCCAAAGGATCCTTGGGGGAGTGAATGCCTTCCCAAAGCTGAATGTAAGCCCAGACTCGCTTGGCTGACTTCCTACCGGAAGCCCGGAAGAGACGAGGGCTGTACGCCCCCTCCCGTCTTCTGTGACGTTGAAGGCATACCAGCCCAGATTCCATGTAACAAGCTGCACAATGTCAACGTTTGGTTCCCAAGCCTTAATGTAGGATTTGGAGAGATCCAGCCTAGGCTCACCGAAGGGCGCATGCACCGTAATGTTAACATAGTTAACGTAGTTCTTTTTCGGCAAAACATAGTAGGCAGCATGTAGTCCGCCGACGCTTTTTTCACAGTCGTTTTTATAGCCTATTCGGGTCAGCCCAACGATGGGTTCAACGATATAGTGCCCCTCAGAAGTTGCAACTTCAAATGGCTTTCCAACAACCGTGATCCGTATCCAATCATCATTGTAGCCCCGTTGGTCTTCGGGCGAGGTTTGAATGTAAAGCCAAATTTCCAAGCCTGACGTTTCTCCGTTGAAATTGAATCTGTAGGCGGATTCGTCTCTCTGTTCATAGTAAACCAGCCAGCTTCCAGAAACTGCTCCGCTTGCCTTTACCACTTCCAGAGGTTTTGCCAAGCGGAAACATTGGTGGAACCCGCTTAAAAGAAGCAAAATTAAGAGGAGGGCTGAAGTCTTCGCCGGTGCATTCAAAGCTTAACCACCCGGGCAAACGATTTCGCATACACGGATATGAGGTTCAAAAAGTCTGCCAGAGGTTTTCTGTTATGCCTTTTACCTGTATTTTGCCTTCAAGTTTTTCTATGATGGGTTTGGCGTTTTCCCATTCTTCTTCTGTTAGCGGCGGAACGCCCGTTTTCTCTACTATTGTTTTTAGCAGCTGCTTTATGCTTGCTTCTCCTGATTCCTTTTTTGGAACGACAAGCCAGATATCATAGAACAGGGACGGCCTAAAAGCCCTAGGTATTTCCGCAAGGAACTCTAATATTAAGCCGTCCTCGGTTTCCGCTCCAGAGCGGTAAAACACCTTTTTTAAAGTGGCGAGGAAAACGCCTGTTGGCAGAAAGAAGGCAAGGGCTAATCCCTTAACAAGCTG
>CAZAPQ010000002.1:0-4395 GCA_964487415.1 uncultured Candidatus Bathyarchaeia archaeon
CCAACAGACCTAGTGGGTTTATGTAATTTGCGAAGCACATACGCAAGAAAAGGCCTCCTAATACCGCCAACAGTAGTCGACGCCGGATTCAAGGGAAAACTGGTGATCGAAATCGCCAACCTCTCCAATCAACCCTACACATTCAAGCAGGGTGAAAGATTCCTACACTTAATAGTGGCAAAATGTCAAGGAGCAAAGCCATACAGCGGCAAATATCAATATCAAACCTAACCCGATTTTAAAGTAAGCAAATACAAAGCCAATAAACTATTACAAGCGCCTACGAGACAGCTACTTAAAAACGTTATTTATGTAAGGTTGGATGGCAGAAAAATAGGGATAGGGGATGTTGATGGTTAATTGGTGGATGAATTTATTGGCAGCATGCCGTTTTGCTCTCTTCAGATTTCTTTTCTTCAGCCTTCTTCTTACACTTCCTAGGCATAACGGGGTTCCTCCATAACCAGTCGAATTCACCTTTGCCAATTAGGTCTAGATATTCTTTTTAGTCATCAGCTAATAATATTATTATGCAATGAAACTTTGTGGCAGTGCATATTCCACCGACAATCCAAACGCCACATTCTACGCAAATCAAACACGAGAAGAATGGCTGTTGATATGGAGATGCTATAGGTTCAAAACTGAACGCGAAATTAAAATTTATGGAAAGCATTTTATAACTTGCCGTAGGGGGAATATAGAATCGAAGACGAGCTTCTAGACCCATACAATCCTAAAAGCATCTGGGCTTACATGTGGTTTTCAGATGAAGAGCTGAAACTAAAACGACACCGTAAAAAACAAAAACACAAAACGAACAACCCACAAACGCCTGCCGGAAAGTAAATGGGACTTAAAGGGATTTTCACCTTAAGCCTTCCAATAGCATAGTTCTAAGAATAGACTTGTCAGTCCGAGAGGCTGCACCCATATGTCATAAACTTTAAGCCTTTCATGTATAGGTTTAAGATGAGAAATGTACGATCCGGTGAATTTTTCCGAGGATATAATGCTTGAATTCGCCCATGAGACGGGCATATCCTCAAATCTTAAGCCTAAACGCTACCTTTGGACAGATGCCTTTGCAGTATGCAATTTTATTGAGCTCTATCGCAGGAGACGCAATGAGACATTCTTAAACTTGGCGCTTAAGCTTGTAGACCAAGTTCACTTTGTGCTTGGTAGGCATAGGGAGGATGACCATAGAAGGGGTTGGATAAGCGGGCTAAGCTATGATGAGGGTTTTAAGCATCCAACCATAGGAGGTTTGAGGATAGGTAAGCCATTACCGGAGCGCAGAGCCGTCGAACCTTTTAATGAGGCTTTGGAGTGGGAGCGGGATGGTCAATACTACCATTACCTAGTAAAATGGATGCATACACTGAATAGGATTAGCCTAATCACTGGAGACTTAAAATATAAGGTGTGGGCTATTGAACTCGCTAAGACTGCACATAAAGCCTTTGTCTACACCGCTCCAGATGGGCGGAGGCGCATGTACTGGAAGATGAGCATAGACCTATCACGGCCTCTAATACCCTCGATGGGGCTGCATGATCCCTTGGATGGGCTCATCACGTATTTGGAGTTGTGGTCTGATGCGCCAAGGGATATGGGACTCAGCCTTGAGCGGGAGATCGGGGAGCTTGATGAAATATGCAAGGATATGGACTGGACGACTGACGATCCGCTTGGGGCCGGCGGATTATTATGGAGCGCTTACACCCTAACTAAACTCATCGCTGAAGGTTATTACAACAACCTAAATCTACTAGCTGACATCCTCAATGCTTCGCTTATAAGCGTGGAACTCTGTTTGGCAACCGGATTCTTGAGGCTGCCTGCAAGCTTGAGGTTAGCTTTTAGGGAACTCGGACTTTCCATAGGGCTAAAGGCTGCCGAAAGAATGCTCAATTTAGCCAAAAAATCAAAAGCCCTATCATATAAAGACGATATTATCAACAATGCTCAGAGTTTAACACATTATAAATGGATCACGGATGAGATTGAGAAGTTCTGGCTCAACCCATTAAATAGGGCAAGCTCCTCATGGATGGAGCATAAAGATATTAACATGGTAATGTTAGCCACAAGTCTAATCCCCGACGAATTCATAGGGGCTAATTAAACAATTGAAATTTTCGTCTCTTTTCCAAGCGAAATACATTAAGTGATGTGCGCTTGCAAAGCGGAACGCATGGCATGGAAAGTAACAAAACTAATAGCTGAGGGCACTATATGCTGGGATGTTACTTGTGAGTTGAGTAATCTTGCCGTCGGCAAGCCCATAACCTTCCAAATAATGTAAGACTTGCAAACGGGATTGCCTCCTCTTGAGTTTATATCATGAATGCGAAGCGCAGTAAACCAAAAATCCGCTCAGAAAAAATGGGACCTCCGGGAACTTCGTGAGAATCGCTAATTTCCGTGCTCCAGCAAATTTAATTAGTGTGTTTTAAATAATATTGTTTGGTGTCTCCATGGCGAAGGTTCTTGTAATTTATGACAGTAGAACTGGAAATACTGAGAAACTGGCCCGTGCAATTGCTGAGGGTGCACGTAGGGTTCCAGGGGTTGACGTTGTCCTTAAGAGGACAAGGGAGGTAACCCCTGAAGATTTGGCCTCGGCGGATGCTTTTGCTTTTGGATCTCCATCCCATTTCAGCATAATGTCCGGTGAAGTTCTAACAATGTTCACAAACATATATGCGCATAGGGATCATGTTGCCGGAAAGCCTGCATGCGTATTCACTACTGGCAGTGGTGGACAGGTTAATGCGCTTGACAATATAGAGAAAATCTTGGGCAACTTTAACCCTAAGTGGATAAAGCCTGGGATGGCTGTGCATGGAGCGCCAAGCGAAAAGGATATAGAACAGGCTAGAAAGCTTGGCGAAAAACTTGCAAAAGCCGCCGCTAAATAGGCACCCATTAACAAACAGCATCTCCCTCCATTTTTCAGCCATATTCCAATAGCGTTTCCCTTATTTTTGGAGGAAGTGTATGTACTATTTCCCATGGGGTATGCGCTTCTCCACCCTTGACGAGAGGCTGAAATTTTACGTTGAAGAGTTTGACGTTCGCAAGGTTAGTGAATGGTTTGAGGGAAGAAAAGGCCGCATATACTTTGCCGTCATAATTGGGAGACACACGAAAATTTTTCCTGAGGAGTATATGGAGGACGCCTCAACAACCATAATAATAGATGATTATAAAGACATGGAGGATGTGAGGCGCCAGATAATAGAGTTTGTCCCCGAGGCAGTATATTATGACAGAAACGTTTATGACGACATGGGTAACAAGCTAGGACAGGAATTGGCCTTTGACCTTGACCCTGAAAACATAACATGCCCAATTCATGGCAGCCTTGCAGACAAAATAAGCCGGGGTCAAGGCCTAAGCTTCTGTGAGCTGGAGTTCCAGATTGCCAAGGAGCAGACGGTAGGGCTTTACGAATATTTGGAGAAGACCTTCTCCAGCCTAAAAATAGTCTACTCTGGAAGGGGATTCCATATTCATGTGCTTGATGATCATGCCTATTGGCTGGATGGGGCGGAGCGTGAAAAAATAGCTAGGCAGGTTAAGGAGCAGGGTTTCCAGATAGATGAATGGGTTACTATGGGGGATATGCGATTGATAAGGCTGCCCTACAGCCTAAACGGGCTTGTTTCACGAATTGTAATTCCGTTGGAAAAGTGGGAGGTTGAGGGCTTTAATCCTGAAAGTGACGGCAGATGCTTGCCAAAATTTCTAAGGCAAAATCAATAATTAACCTTTGAGACTGCTCTTATTTCTTCTTTTTAACTTCTTTAGCCTTCTTCTCCTTCTGCTGGTAATAATAGTATCTCTTCTTCTTTTCAGCCTCTCCCTCTTTCTTTTCAGCTTTGCTCATAATTCCACCCTACCATATACTCATAATGATAATTGACAATAAGCTTTTTGCCGCAAGGCTTAAATGGGCTAATTATCCCTCCCAGTTCGCCCATCTCCTGAAAATCTTCTCCTGAACCTCCACAGCCTTTTCCACATCAAATTTTCCAGCCTTAGCGCCTTCTCTTAGCTCTTTGAGGGTTGGAATGTACATGTTTGAGTCTGGATTTTTGAAGGGGCATGGCGGATAGAAGGGATGCTGTTTTCCAGCCCTAACCCCCGTCACGTCGGATTCTGGGCATGCGCCTCTCATGAAGCCTCTGCAACCCACCAGACCGCGTAGACTGGGCATTTTATCAACGAGGTGTAAGAAGAGTGGTGACCGCGGCGGATCGTTCAGTGGATATGGACACCGGCAGCATGGGACCGGGGGTCTTTCCCCACCCCCCCCGGTTCGCCATAATCGCCACGGCGCCGGTGGCCGTGATCAAAACCAAGGGGCACGACGATGGTGAACAT
>CAZAPQ010000003.1:0-3625 GCA_964487415.1 uncultured Candidatus Bathyarchaeia archaeon
CGAGAAGGCTTGCATCAGCTCCTCCCACCCTGTACACCCTCATCAATCCCGACGCAGTTTTATACGTTTCAACTATGGTGCCCTCCGGAAGTTTGGGCAATAGTCCAAGCTTTTCAGCAACACCCACTGGAACAAGAATCTCTGGAACGTCTGTCTCATAACCGTATTGACCAGCGCAACCAAGTCTAGCGATGCACTGCGATACTTTACCATAACTTTAACCCTAACTCCCATAAAGTCTCATCCTTAATGGCCTAATACACCCTACCCTCTTCCAGACCACAAGCCTCAACGGCTTAACATACCCAACCCTAACCAACAACACACACCAATCAAAGTTTACAATCCGAAAATTATTAAGCTTCCTCAAATTCAGATTTAAGCTTCAATAAACATTACTGAGACCGAGTGGACTGTAGAGGTTATATTGCCGAGAGTCCATATGGTCTTGAATACTCCAACTTACCGGTTGCCGGGTCGATTTTTATGCCTAAGCCTTCCAACACTGTCACGCCAAGTATCGGTTCCGGCGACTCCATTATAGCTGTCTGGAATATTCCCTCCCTATCCATAAGCTTAAAGTATGCTAAAGAAACCCCGGCCTCCACCTTCCTCTTATCCGCCAGCGTTAGCTCTGTTTTAGCGAGAACTTCTATTTGAAAATCCCTTGCCAAGCTTGGAGGAATTATGGGAAAATAGGCCCCCGTATCCGCCAGAAAGAGAATTTCCCCAACTCTCCTTTTATTGGCATCACCGAACAATGCCTTAACCCTTACAAGACCCATTTCAGCCTCTCCTACGTTTTTTCTGGCTTGCCTACACTTAAGCTTTTAATTTAACATTCTCTAAGCCACAATAAGATCCAGACCTATATTAAAGAGGGATATTTGCTAAAATTATTTACGATAAGGGGAAGACCATTAAGGTAGCTCTTCGAAAAAGATAAGGGCAACTATAGGGTTTGAAGAAAGATAAGTGTTAAACAGATTAAAGAAACTGTGGGAGGATTAATGAATGAGGCTGCTTCCCGACACCAATCTCCTAAATATATGATACAGTGAAGACGGAAAATCATGGCGACGCTGCAAAATAATTGATGAAGCCGAAGAAATAATTGCGCCATTAATAATTATTCAGGGATACATGGGTTATACTAAAGTTGTCTAAGCACCTCTTGACTTCGTAGCTCTCAAAGTGTGCGAATATCTTGAAGATCCAGAGCAACATACACGCTTGAACCAGTAGGCATTATAATCAAAGCATTAAAAATGCTGGAGAAAAATAGAGAAAATTCAAGAGACAAACGACTGCATAATTCTAGCTATAGCCCTCCACCAAAATCAACATCAGCAACATTCGACCAAAAACTGCGGAAAAGATTTTAAAGAGAGGACTGAAGGTAGCACCTTAAAAGCATACAAGTCACTTGAGCTCTACAATTTTCCTCGGAGTGAAGTCGCCGCTCCACTTTAAAATCCAAACGCCTCTCCTTTTGGCTTCTTCAAGGGCGCTTGGAGGAGCATAATCAGCATAAACAACCTTAATAATCCTCCGCCTTAACAAATCAGGCCTTCTGCTCCTTAAAAACGCAATTTTCTCCTCAAGCTCATCAATCAACCTAACCCCAAGCCTAACGGTGGCCTCGCCAACAACACACAAGTCCTCAGCAGCACCGTAAAGATCTATCTCCTTACCATCAACAAATATTCTCTCAAGCTTGATGTCAACAGCCAACTCATTCCTTAGCCTATACCCAACAACATCAAGAGCCTCCTCCTCAACGGTCAAAGTAAGCCTCCCAACAGTCGTCCAAAGTTGACTCAAAGAAGCATCAACCCTCCGGAAACCCCTATTCATGTCCTCCTAAGCTTCACAAGTTCAGCCTCATGCTTGTCCAAACGCTTCAGAATCTCCTCTAAACCTACAAGCCCCGCTACTGCATACCTAAACTCTTTATCCTTCTCCAAAAGTTCTAGAAACTCTTCTTTTAGCCTTTGAGACATAAAATAATTTCAGATAAACGAAATATTTAAACAGTCTGCCCGGATTCCCAACAGCCAAAAACAAAATGGATGTTAACAGATTTATTCCGTCATTGCTGGATTTCGCACCCACAGTTAGAAAATTTAGAGTCTATGTTTGGGAAACCTCCCAAGCCGACAAGAATAATTAATTGAAAGAACAAGTAGGAACTGGTATTAGATATGCTGCATCAGGATCAAGTAAACGTTAAGCTTCTAGAAAAGCGCACAGAGGACGTTTGGTTCGATTTCAGTCTCCGCCAGCTTAGAAAGGGCGAAGTAAAATTTTATAGGGTTAAAGACCCGAAATCAGGCGAGTGGATATTCAAAACCTGCAGGGACATGGAACAGGAAAGGGTCATAGTGAAAGCCATAAAGTGCCCCCAGGGTCCAGCCTTATCCCAGCTGGAGGGGAACACCATGCTATTCCAGAAGAGTGCAATTCCGGAAATGTACTATGACATCATAAGCCTAACACAGATAGACGAAAATGGAAGTGTACGCCGAAAGGCCATAACAGCCGAGGAGGAAATCCCCCAGGTTATAAGGGAAAAATATGAGGTGAAACCCTACGATGAGGCAACGGGCAAGCAGGCGCCAGGAAAACATTTTGTAACCCTATGCAGGGGCGACGACGAAAAAGCCATGATAACCCTATTCCTAATGGAAAGGGCGTGGCCTATAGCACCTCCTCCGCCAGAAGAACCTCCAATGACAACAGTAGCCGAAGAAGGGGCCCAAAAACCCCAGAAAAGAGAAATAGACACAGGACAGGTCTGGACATGCCCCATATGCAGCCGAAAACACCGTCTAATCCACATAGAAACTGAAAAAGCCATAAAACACTCCATACGAAAACACGTAGAGGAAATACCCAAAATTTGAGCCTCATCCTCTTCACAAGCGAAAATAAAATATGGCATAATCCAAATCAAAATTTTTCCATTTTCTATAATCTAAAAACCGTCCCAATCAGCGGTAATAATTGCCCGCAATATATCTACATGTTAAGAAGAGTTATAGGACAGGCCTAATCACTCCCATAACGGTGCAATTGAATGAGTGAAAAAATTGTCAAGGTTACCTTGGTAGAGGAGTCGGAAAAACGGCAGGAAGACAGATCTATAAATTTTGCACATCTAGAACAGTTAACCTCAAGGCTTATGGAGGTTGAAAAACTCCTAGAGGAATTCAAGGCAAAACTTTCAGACGCAGAAGCTGAGTTGAAGGAATTCAAAAACAAAAGTCCTCTGGAAAAGCGCTTCAGCGAACTCACAGGAAACACCTTCAAAGATCTAACACCTGAGCTGGAGCAAAAGGTAAAAACACTGCAGGCTGAAGTGGAAAACCTAACCTCTGAAAGGGGTAGGCTCCGCAACGAAATTCTAACAGGCCTAAGCAACGTGATAATGCCCGTTGAAACAGACGGACTAGTTGAAACCACAGAGGAGGAAACCTTCTTTAAATTCAGGGATGGCGCCAGATACCCAAACATAACAGCCTTCCTTAAAAAGGAAATGAAGTTCGGCAATCCGCCAATCTATGTCACAATAAACCCGGAGGGCATAAGGGTTGTAGGCCTAACCGAAAGAACAGCAGCTGTT
>CAZAPQ010000004.1:0-6970 GCA_964487415.1 uncultured Candidatus Bathyarchaeia archaeon
CGGGAATCTTACCGGGGGGGACAGCAGGATGAAGGCCAAGCTGATGACTTTGCCAGACGAGCTGAGAGGAGGTGCATGGCCGTCGCCAGTTCGTGCCGTGAGGTGTCCGGTTAAGTCCGGCAACGAACGAGACCCCCACCCTATATTGCTAAGTCTCCTCTTCGGAGGAGACTGCACATATAGGGGACTGCCGGCGCTAAGCCGGAGGAAGGAGGGGGCCACGGCAGGTCAGCATGCCCCGAATCCCCCGGGCTACACGCGGGCTGCAATGGCGAGGACAGCGGGTTCCGACCCCGAAAGGGGGAGGTAATCCCTTAAACCTCGCCGTAGTTGGGATTGAGGGCTGCAACTCGCCCTCATGAACCTGGAATCCCTAGTAACCGCGCGTCACCATCGCGCGGTGAATACGTCCCTGCTCCTTGCACACACCGCCCGTCGCTCCACCCAAGTTGAGCTTGGGTGAGGTATGGGTTCTTGCCCATATCGAACCCAAGCTCAGCAAGGGGGGAGAAGTCGTAACAAGGTGGCCGCAGGGGAACCTGCGGCCGGATCACCTCCTATGTAAGTATGGCCTAAGCCGACTGGAGGAGAAAGCAATGTAAGCACAGCCAAAGCCCATGCCCAATTATTTTATATATAATCCTTCGTAGGAGAAGTCATCGTTGACATTGCTGACATGGTTTGACCCTTGGCATTCAAAACTCTGCACATGTCCCCCTAAGTTAACCTTTAATCCCTACACTGGCTGCGACCACAAATGCCTATACTGTTACGCTTCAAGCTATATACCAAAATTTTTCAACTGCCGCCCAAAAAAGGATCTAATTGCAAGGCTCAATCGGGAGGCAGCAAGGCTTAATGGAGAATTAATCTCCATATCCAACTCCTCAGATCCCTACCCCACAATTGAAGCCCAGAACGGCTTAACGCGGCGATGCCTCCAAATCCTATCAAATTATAAATGTAAAGTTCAGATAATCACTAAATCAACCCTTGTGGTTAGGGATTCGGATCTTTTAAAGAGGATTCCGTCTATGGTAACTTTGACGATAACAACCGATAATAATGATCTTTCAAAAGTTCTCGAGCCTAACGCTCCACCATCAACGGAGAGACTAAAGTCCTTGGAAAGGCTTATTGACGCATGCATACCAGTTTCAGTGCGCATAGATCCCATAATCCCCCATTTAAATGATAATCCTGAAAGCCTTGTCAAGGAACTCGCTCATATAGGCGTCAAACACGTTACATGCTCAACATATAAGGTTAAGATGGATAATTGGCAGAGATTAAGCCTAGCACTACCCGACGTGGCTGAGAAGCTTAAGCCTCTATATTTTGAGAGAGGCGAAAGGGTTGGAAGATACTTATATCTTCCAAAAAATTTAAGGCTGAAGCTTATGGAGGGCGTGGCTTTACTGGCTAAAAAATATGGTTTAAAGTTTGCAGTGTGCAGGGAGGGCTTCAGTCACTTAAACACGGCTGTGTGTGATGGATCCTGGCTGATTAAAGCTTATAGCTGAAAGTTATCTTAAAATCTCTTCCAATGCTAACATTAATGCGCCATATGACTCAAGCATATGGCTTCTCTTATGCTGGACTTCGCTTTCGCTTTCCAGAATTTCCTTAAGCCCCTTAACTACTTCAAGCTTCAGAGCCGCCAGTTTCTCGGGTTTATCCCTGAGCTTCTCAAATTGATCATGGACTTCAAGAAGTTTCCCCACTAATTTTTTAAGCTTTGCAATGAATGCTTCTTCCTCCTTTAGAAAATCGTTAAGTCTTGCTTCAAGCTTCCTAATTTCCCTAAGCAGGAACCCTGAATCTCTATTCGAATAGTTGGTCTCCATCGCTTACCATAACCTCTCTGGCATATTCTTCACATTTCTCCCATGGAGCTTCCGCATACTTTTCCACTAGACCCTGTTTAGCCTTTACTGTAATTTCTCTATTATTTCCTTTGAAGGTGAACGTCAAGCCGGGTCCATCCCGAATTTCTATTAGGATGTTTCTGAACATTGCTTTTATACCGTCAACCGCGCATAAGTAAGGTTTCCGGTTCACGGTTTGTATAATACATGCCTCTGGTTTTCCGCCCAGCTTTCCCTCTCCCTCAAGACCTGCCCTCAAGCCTAAAACAAGAAACGGCCCGAGGTGGCCGTGGAGTTCAACGGCCCTTTCTAAAAGGTCCCCGCTGATCTGCCTGGTCATTTACTTTTTCTCCGCTGCGCTTATACCCCTAATCCTCAGTGCAGAGATAATTATTACGCCGACAGCACCGCCTATTACTCCGCCCACTGCATGAAGTCCCGCCCAGCTTAAAACTCCTCCCCATCGGGCTAGGGCAGGCCCTGTCATGAAGAATGTTCCTATGATTAAACCTGCAACTGCGGCAGATACTATAGAAGTTCCGATCATTGAAAGCGCTGTTGCGAACGCGCTTCTGAAGATTCGATCATAGCCGATGATGCATGTAATCAGGTCGAATACAATGCTGGCCACTGTAAAGCCTAAAAAGTGCAGTCCTCCGGGGTTGAATATGAAGTTTATCACGGTTGCTATGATTCCCACAATTGATGGCGCTCCAAGCTTTCTTATCCACCACACCGTCAGCGAAAGAACCGCAAATCCAATAAGATCGCATAGGAAGGGTAGACCTGTCATTCTAAAGAATATGGGCGAGAATATTGAATTTAGAATTCCCCATAGGGCTGCCAAAAGTGCTGTTGAGGTTATCTCGCGGCTTTTAAGGTATGGCATCCCCATCCCCTCAGTATTATAAAAATGATGAAATGTAATACTGGCTTAAAAGCCTTGCTATAACAATTCAAATTGAATTTAACTTAAATTTAAATAAGTTTATAAGTTGGATAAGGCGTCCAGCCTTTATAAGGAAAGCGGCTGATACAGCGACGAGTTGATGCATGGGCAGGGTTAAACGCGCAAGTCGCTGTATCAGCCGCTCAAGTGGGAGGTGAAAAAGAATGAAAAAGACATTGTTAATAGTTGCTATACTGCTAATCGCGGTAACAACTCTATCGACCTTTGTGCTATACAAACTTTACATGGCCCCTGAAGAAGGCGGTTTAAAAGAAGGTCCAATAGTTGTCGTAGATTGCAAGGGAGTTAAGGTTACACTGCAGGCTCCTGCCAAAACCGTAATTAGCTTATCCTCTGGGATGACGGAGCTAATCTACGCTTTAGGATGTGGAGATAGGATTATAGGACGTGACTCCTATTCCATATTCCCGCCGGATGTTTTAAACAAGCCTGTAGTTGCGCCTCATTCATATCATCCGCCACTAGAAAAAATACTGGAACTTAAGCCAGACCTCCTAGTCTCCAATACTAATCTTGTATACGATGAGAATGAAACAAGAAAAACCCTTGAAGCAGCTGGCATAGCGGTTTATGTCGACGAAACAAGCACTCCAGATAGGGTGAAGATTTGCATAGCGAATCTAGGCGTACTTTTAGGCGTAGAAGACAGAGCCCAAGAAATTATTAGCTTCATAGAGAGCTATGAGCGTATAGTTCAGGATCGAGTTAAAGATTTAAAGGAAAGCGAAAAGCCAAGGGTATATCTTGAACTTTTTAGGGAATGGAACACCGTTGCTAAAGGAAGTGTTGGTCATAAACTACTAGAGTTTGTTGGCGGATCAAATATTGCTGCCGACTTACCTACACCATACCCAATAGTAAGCCCAGAATTTGTTGCAGAGAAAAATCCGGAAATAATCATTAGAATGAAAATGTCAGGAGACCCGGACTATCCACTTCTGCGGCAGCAAATCATGAATAGAACCGCTTTAATGGGTGTGGATGCTGTAAAAAATGGGAAAGTCTACATTTACGACCCTGAACTAATGCAAGGCGTGCGATATCCCGCTGGAATACTCTACTGGGCTAAATGGATTCACCCCAATCTTTTCGAAGACATAGATCCAGAGGCTGTGCACAAGGAACTTTCTTTGAAGTTCTTTGGGTTAGAGTTGGAGGGAGTGTACGCATTTCCATGATTATAATGTCTGCTGGCAAGTGGGGAAGTTTGCATATAACCCCCAATCTTTTGATCTATATACCGTTTTTTTCCATACGCCCATTTTGCAACTCTGATACGAAGAGTGATCCATTTAGCGTTTGTTTTGTTTGACATCTTCAATAGATCCATAGATGATAGTTGATTTTCATTAAGAACTAAAAGGCAATCAGGAGAATTCAACTTGAATTTAACTTAAGTTTAAATATGTTTATAAGTAGGATGGGCTAACCAGCCCTCGTTAGGAGAGCGGCCGATGCGCTGGCGAACAAAGACGGTTTACCCATTCACAGCCATTGTAGGTCAGGAAAAGATGAAAACAGCCCTGATCCTCAACGTTATCAACCCAAAGATTGGCGGTGTACTTTTACGTGGCGAAAAGGGAACAGGAAAATCCTTGGCTGTCCGTGCACTTGCGGATCTTCTCCCTGAAATTGAAGTTGTGGCAGACTGCCCCTTCAACTGTGATCCATCAAACACTAAGGAAATGTGTGATTCATGCAGTAGTCGGGCTGTTGCTGGGGAAAAACTTCCAGCGGCCAAGAAGCGTGTTTCCGTTGTTGAGCTGCCGGTAGGCGCCACCGAGGATAGAGTTGTAGGAACCCTTGATATTGAAAGGGCTATAAAAGCTGGTGAGAAGCGCTTTGAGCCGGGGCTTTTGGCTGAGGCTAACAGGAACATACTATACATTGATGAGGTTAACCTCCTTGATGATCACCTTGTTGATGTTCTGCTTGACGCTGCGGCCATGGGCGTAAACTATGTAGAGCGAGAGGGCATCTCCTTCAGCCATCCTGCAAAATTCGTTCTTGTAGGCACCATGAACCCAGAGGAGGGGGAGCTTCGCCCCCAACTCTTGGATCGTTTTGCACTGTCCGTTGAGGTTAAGGGGATCCGAGACCCAGGGGCAAGGGCTGAAATCGTCAGGCGAAGGATAGAATTTGAAAATGATCCTGAGGGGTTCGTCGCTAAATACGGGGATGAGCAGGAAAAACTCAGATTAAGAATCATTGAGGCTCAAAGGCTTCTGCCAATGGTAAAGTTGAGCGAAGAAATGCTTGATTTAATAACCCGATTATGCCTGGAATGCGAGGTTGACGGCCATAGAGCCGACATAACCATGCATAAAACGGCATGCACTTTAGCAGCCTTCAAAGGGCGTGTTGAAGTTACAGAGGAGGATGTACGAGAAGCCGCTGAACTAGCCCTTCCACATAGGCGCCGTCGCAAACCCTTCGAAGAGCCTAAACTTGAGCAGCAGCAAATCCAGGAAATAATAGAGAAGTGGCAGCAGAACAGGAGAAACCAACCACTCGAGCATGAAAATTTTTCCAATAGACAGAATGACATGGAAGAGCCGCGGGAAAACGAAGAGCCAGTAATGGAGCAGATCTTCGAACCCCATCAGCCATACCCTGTAAAAAAGTTCTTTACGCCGGTTCTTGACACCATCCGCCGCGGCGTAACGGGGAGGCGTTCAAAGAGTTTAAGTAACTCAAAAATTGGACGCTATGTTGCCAGCACAATTCCAAGGGGCAAACCAACGGATTTAGCCTTCGATGCCACCTTAAGGGCCGCAGCACCCTACCAGCTTAGCCGAAAAAGTGTGTCCAAAAGCCACCTGGCTGTTATAATTGAGGATTGGGACTTGAGGGAGAAGGTTAGAGAGAGAAAAATCGGCAACCTGGTTATGTTTGTTGTTGACGCCAGCGGATCCATGGCTGCTGAGGAGAGAATGGTCGCCGCCAAGGGAGCCATACTATCGCTACTGTTGGATGCATACCAGCGCCGCGACCGCGTAGGCATGGTTGTTTTCAGAAAGGAAAAAGCTGAGCTTGTTCTTCCGCCCACAAAGAGTGTGGAATTGGCTAATAAGCTCCTATCTGAAATACCCACTGGCGGAAGAACACCATTAGCCCATGGACTTAAACTTGCATTGAATACGATAATGGGGCAGCTGTCAAAGGACAAGCATCTTGTCCCCCTCCTTGTTCTTATATCAGATGGTAAAGCGAATATCAGCTTGTATGGCGGTGACCCTCTGGAAGATGCTGTCGCGGTGGCTAGGGAAATTCGAGCCCACGGTATTAATTCATTGATAATTGACACGGAGCAAGGCTTTCTAAACTTCGGTCTGATGCGACAACTCTCTGACGAAATGAATGGAAAATACTTGAAGCTGGAAGATCTGGAAGCCTCAACCCTCGCATCGGCCGTTCGCAGCTTAGAATTCTAAAATTTTGGAGGTATGAGGGGAATGGTGGGTAAGAAAAGCATAATGGCCTTGGTGATCGTTGCCATCGCAGTGACAGCCCTCGCTAGCGCCATTTACATCTTGAATTTGCAGGAAGGGCCATCCCAAACTGGTGGGCACGAAGTGAAATCAGTAACCCTAACCGACGGCGTAGGCAGAAACGTAACCATCAACCTGCCAGTTAAAAAGATTATTTCACTTAATTCTGGGATTACCGAGCTTCTCTATGCCTTGCAATGCGGGGACAGGATAATTGCAAGGGATCAGAACTCAAACTTTCCAAGGGCGGTTTTGGATAAGCCCATTGTAGCCAGCTCCTCCTACGATCCCAATGTGGAGCTTATCCTACAGATGAGCCCGGACTTAGTGCTTGCTGATGACATGCTATTCTACAATCAGGAAGCCCTAGGCAAAATTGAGAATGCAGGCATAGCCGTAATAATGGAGAACACAAGCAACGTCACAAGGGTAAAGACAATTATAGCCAATCTTGGCCGCATCCTAGAATGCGAGGACGAAGCCAACGAAATAATAGACTTCATTGAACAGTACGAGAAACTAGTCCAAGAACGAATAAAGGGCGTGCCGGAAAGCAGGAAACCCCAAGTCTACATTGAATGGTGGGCGCCTTGGCAAAGCTTCGCCATAGGCAGCGCTGGAAACAAGATAATCTATGATGC
>CAZAPQ010000005.1:0-9604 GCA_964487415.1 uncultured Candidatus Bathyarchaeia archaeon
CGGATTAATAATGTAAAGACCCATCCTCTGAAGCCTATGCAGCATATCCATTCTAAAAACAATCTCCTCAAGGGAGCCCCGCCCAATGGGGCGTACAATCAGAGCGCTTAAATCCTTTAAGAGATCTCGACGGCCTACGCTTAAGTAGGGTTTATAGCCTATCCGCGCCACAAACTGGGGGAAAGACATACAAGTTCCAGGGATCCCTCTCTTCCTTAACGCGTTGAGCAATGTCACTGAACCATAGGCGTTAACATCCTTTGTTAAAATTCCGATTCTCAAGGCCTCCACCATCATCTCAGCTGCGTAAATGCTGTTTAAGCTTTTCTTAAAGTTTCCAGCCTGAATACTAGAATTTGTGAATATATGGTATCAGTTGTTCGGCCTTCTGAAATTTTCTGGAAAGATCCATAGTTAAATATGCACCATAATCATTAAAGTACGGTGGGCCCTTTCTGGAGAATAGCGTTAAAATCCGGCCATTGTGGTTAATTTTAAAACCCTCACTGCATGGCTCATGACCCCTGATAAGTATCTTAACATTAATGCGGTCAAGCACCTCCTCGGTCACTTTCTGGCCGAAAAGTTTTCCGGCACCCCTTGGAGAAGCACAAACCTCTTTGACATTCTCATCGGGATCGCTCCATAATAAATCCTCCAAGAGCTCATTTTTAGGATGCATAGAATGGGCGTAGGCTAAATCATCTAAGGTCCTAATTTTCGGGGATAAGCCTCCATGGAGAATTAAGAAACGCTCCTCAACTATCGCTGCATTATATAGGCATTCAAAAAGTTTCCTGACTTTTTCATACACCTTTCTCCAATCCTCTCCAAACCTACTTCTGAACTGAGAAGGTAGATCATGTGGATAAGCTGAAAGATCTTTAGGTCCTTCATGATTACCCCTTAGCAGGATAATCTGCCTTGGGAAAAGCAACTTCAGCTTTAAAACAGTATAATAAACTTCAGCGGAAAAGAAGCCTCTATCGCCATAATCTCCAAGGAATATAGCAATGGAAGTGGGATGTTGATGAAGTTTTTGAATGAAAGTGCTTTTGTTTAAAATTTCAACTAAGCTATCAAGGTCGCCGTGTAGATCTCCAATTATCAAAGCATCGCACATAGGAGAAACTTTAACAAGTCGCCCATAAATTTCAAAATTTTCCATTTTACCTTCTTCGCAGCAAATAACTCTAGCAGCTTCCTTCAATATCGCTTCAAAGCTTTCCTTTTCAGCCTCTAGGGCTTCTTTAACCAGTTGTTGAAGCTGCAAAACTGAGTCCCACTTCACTAAAATATTATATATAATGGTTTAATATATTTTAAACTCATTTTTGAGTAGCTACTCTTAAATAGTAACACTCTTTAAAACCATACTGGTGTAAAATCATGAATTCCAGAAAAATAGCTTTCATAAGCCTCATGAGCGCCCTTGGGCTTCTATTATCGGCACTGTCACTCAACATGGCACCCATATTCAACGCCGTAGGTCAAGGAGGAGCGGCACTGGACTTTTCACATATATCAACATTCATAGCATCCATTTTCGGCGGCCCCTCCGCTGGAATTGCTGTCGGGCTGCTCGGAGGAATTTATGCAGGATTCCATTTTGGCTATGTGATGGGTTCCCTTGGACTACTATCATTGTTTGGAGTGCCCCTTGGGAAAGCGTTAACAGGATTAACGGCGGGTTTATTATATAAGAAACTCCGTATAAATGAGCGAAAACGAATCTCCATGTTAACGGTACTTACGGTTTTAGCATCTTATATTCCTGAATGCATTTTCACGATAATGTATTTCCTATACTTGGTGCCCTTTTTCTACGGTTTTCCGATGGGTTTCATGGTTCCAATAGTCGTCTCAAAGGCTTGGGTTGAGATTGTTGTGATGAGCTTTCTAATGGGTGCTCTCGTAGGAAATAATGGATTCAAAGAATTCGTTGCAAAGTTTCTTTTAACCACAAAATAGAAGTAGACTAAACGCTTTTCAGATCGAAGGATTCCGTCAATATCCTAGGGTTTATTTCTCCACAGTGAAAGGTTCTGCCAGTTTTTAAGTTATTAACTACCACAACAGCTGGAGCGAAAATGTTTGGGTCTATCTTATAGAAGTCGTAGTTGGCACTCTTGAAGATTTCAAGAAATGAACGTCCGTAATCTCTTGAGGCTTTTGATGGAGCTTTCTTAACAATTTCCTCTAACTCATTTTCACTCTCATAATCAACAGCATAGTAACTGATGCCTCCATAAAGGATTGCATCGTTTGTTCTTGCCATGGCTTTAACGAACTTTGGATGCACAGGCGCTATGGGCGCATATCCCCATGCATATAGAACACGCTGTGGACTTAGTCCAAGCTTTGACAGTTTATGAAGACCAGTTTCAACTATCCTTCCTGAAACCTGCGTTGAGCCCGCTACACTAGCTGTTGGTGTTAAAATCACAGCTAACTTCTCGCATGAAACGTGGCAGTCCTCTGCTATGCGTTGTATAACCTTTTCCGGCGGGTACTTGTCTGTTTCCAGGATAACAATCGCCCTATCAGATTGATCTTTATATTTTATCTCCTCGTATATTTCCTTGGGTTTTAAGGCCAGAGCTCTAGCCGGTCCTGATCCTATAGCTGAATAGTCTTCGCCCCTTATATTCCAGCCTGCGAATTGGGAGCCTAAGGTGGCGATAGCAGGATGGTCCGTATATATGAAAATGGAGGGGAGAACAAGCTCGCCGTATTGTTTTGCAGTTATTTTGGCCTTTCCGCATCCGCCAAGGCACAATTCGGTTATTATTCTACCTGCTTCAAAGCCCCCCTTAGCCTGTATTCCTGCATCGACAATTGTGGCTCCGCATTCAGCCCTTTTGATCTTTATCCCATAAAGGTCAGGTTTTCGACATAAATTTTCCAAAAGTCGCCAGGCCAGCAAGTTTACACTTAAGCTGTTGTTCAACATTTTCCTTCACATTTCTAGAGAAACTTTTCATAATTACTTAGCTGTGGATTCTTAGCCTTAGAAATGTATAGTTTCCCTCTCCCATCCTCCGCCAAGTCTCCAAGGAATAAGTAGAATGGCTCCTCAACCACTTCGCCTTCCTCTATTTTAACCTTTTTCCTAATCCCCTCGAAGGTGAAGGTTGGCAGAACAGATTCCATGAAGCCGCCAACAATTACGGTGCCGCCGGTCATGCAGGATCCAGCCCTTCCGTTGCAGTTACCTTGGACATATATTAGGCCATCATGCATTCCATGGCCTAAGAATTGTCCCGCGTTTCCATAAATTTTTATCAGACCCTTCATCATATAGGCTCCGGCATCCACCCCAACATTTCCATGAACTATAATTTTTCCGCCTCTCATGCCATGAGTGCTTCCACGATATGGTGCACCAACATAATCGCCAGCATTTCCATGAATTTCGATGATTCCATTCTTCATCATAGAGCCCGCCCATCCGCCCACATTTCCATGAACTATTATTTTTCCACCCTCCATCTCCTCGCCCAGATGCGTTCCCACATCGCCTTTTATTATTACCTGACCCCTATTCATTCTTGCACCAATCCACCTCACCTTGCTAACATTTCCATTTATCATTATAGCGGGCTCCTCCATGGCTTCAGGTAACTGCACTTCTTCCACTCTGAAGAGTTCTCCGAGGTTTTTCTCAGCATTTCCCTCCCAGAGCTTCAGTTGCACTATCTCCGCTGCTGTTTTATTATGAAAAAAGTCAGGGTTTATGCATTCAGCCACCACTGGAAATCTGAATTCCTTTATAGGATATAGGACTATCATACATCAGCCTCCACGTTTATAGGGCTTGAAATAGCCAAATAACCTTCAGAGACGGGATAATTTTCATACTCTACTGTCCAGTATTCCTTAAACTTCCTCTTCATGTCAGCGTCAACCTCAATTTCACAGGGCTTGCATAATTGAACATTAACCCACAAGGTGGCGCCTGGTACATGTTTCAGAACCTTGCCATTCTTAACCACCAAATCGCCGCTTTTGATGGTATACGCAGCGTTTCTAAAGGCATATATTATCGCTTCATAATCCCTTGACGGATCCAGCTTCTCCGGGTTAATGTTGTATATGGCTATATCCGCGTCGGCTCCTATGCCAAGGTGCCCCTTATTCTTTAGACCCAAAGCTCTAGCTTGGCCTGCACGGGTCATAATTGCTATCTCATAAAGGCTCATTTCCCGGTCTATAGACGGCAGAAGACTTTTTTTCTGCGCCCTCTTATGTAGTTTCTTGAAAGTTTCCTCTCTTGCTTTTCGGCTCATAAGCCATGCCATAATCATGGGATATGCTATGAAGGGGCCTGCGTTGGGATGATCTGTGGACAAAACCATCTTCCATGGATCCTTTATTAGAAGAGCCAGCTCCAAACCTATAGACCATTGGGTCGCGTGGACCGCGCTTTTCGGTCTATAATGGAACGGCACTATTCCAGCTGAGGTTTCTGTCTCCACATCATGGTTAATCCATTTATTTCCGCTGAGCGTATAAAGCGTATACTGGAATGGCCCATCCGCCGTCATAGTCGTAGTATCTGTGAAAATTATCTGGCCCATATCCATGGTGACATGAGAGTGGGCATTCATGTAGTTGGCTATTTCTTCGGCTCCAGACTCAAATGTTCGCCAGTCTTCTCCCTTAAAGGCTGAGAATTGGCAGTGTGTTATATGCATAACTGGTTTACCGTCATTGGCCAGATCCTCAACGCATTTCAAAGTTTCGAGGGTTGTTAGATAATTTCCAGGCACTCCAAGATTGTTAGTGTGTACATGAATCGTGTGGGGCAAATTTAGAAGTTTGTTAACCTTACACAGCCCGCGGATAATCTCGCGGGGAGTTAATCCAAAGTTTGGAACAGGGTCATCTATGCTATGCACGTTACGGCCGAAGCCCCAAGCTTCAAGGCCTCCTGGGTTTACTAATTTTATGGCATAGCCCTTTGTAGCCTTTATCATCCATGCCACATGCCTAGCGCACTCCTCGATTTCTCCGTTCCTTAAGTATTCTAGGACGAACCACCAGTCTCCAAGCAGCGGGTAGCTTGCCTTGTCGATTATAGGCGTGTCACTAAGCTCCTCATGGGTATGTCTGGCCTCCAGAGGTGGCATCGCCGGATCCATGACGGTTGTGTAGCCCATTCTTGCATAACGATAACCCGTTGTGAAAGTTGATGGAATAGAATAGCCCACACCTGACCTGGTCGTGGCGGTTTTAGGCTCAACGTCCTTGTAGTGATCCTCAGGCCTTAATATTCTCCCAGAATTTACTTTGCCGCCTGCTATGTGGCTGTGAATGTCAACGCCTCCAGGCATGACAACCATTCCGGAAGCGTCAATAACTTTGGCGCGGGATCCAACGTCCTTAACGATTTTTCCGTCCTTAACAGCGATATCCATTCTTTCGCCGTTTATTCCATTTATCGGATCATATACGAAGCCATTTTTTATTAAAAGCTCCATTATTCAGAATGCCCCCTTTCACTCTTTATTTTCTTAACCTCCTTAAGGATAAGTCTCAAAATTTCCTCATCTGGTAGTATGCCATCTGGGGGATCAACAACCTTCTTCATTGGAATGGGCACATGATCCATACGATAGGCTGTTCCTTCCGCCTCAATTCCGACAATGGCGGATGGTATTAGGACATCCGCCATTCGGGCTGTTATATTCATATGAGAATCTATCACTATCAATGGATTTGCAGTAAGATGCTCAGCGGCAGCCTGTGGAAAGTTTGAAACAGGGTCTGAGGCCACAATTAAGGCTGCATCAGATTCCTTTCGCAAAAGAACATCAACAACTGTGGTTTCTCCAGGGTTGTATCTTGGATAGCCTAAAGAAAAGTCTACGGCGTATGGATACCCCGTCTCCCATGCGGATACAACATTTGCTCCTTCAACATTATAGTGCCCCCTCATGGGCATTATGATGAATTTGGTTCGCATATTTAGATCACGGGTAAGACGGATGGCCTCCTCAACGTTTTTTAGTTTGCCACTGCTCATGGTTAATCCTAAACCGAAGAACAGGGCGCCGAAATCACAGCTTACCATGGCGTCAACAACATCTTCCAAGTATTCCACTGGAACTCCGGCGACTTTGTCAACTTCAAGTTCATGGTCACGGACCAGCGCTCTCATGGCTTTAAGGAGCTCATAATCCCTGTTAGGTTCAACTTGTATGAAGTAGTCAGCTATTTCAGCGGTTTTTGTCCGCCTAACATCAACCACTATAAGCTTTCTACCCTCTTTTGAAATATATGGATAGGGAGCCTTCTTATAATGTTCTATAACCTGGGGTCTCTTCTTGGGGGTTAAACGCCTTAAAGCGCTTTCAATCTTTTTCCGACCCATCAAGGCCTTCATTTTGTTTAAATATCCACGCCAAGTGCTTTTCTCGAACCTTCCCTCTGAGAAGGCCGTGTAGCGTTCAATATGTCTTGGGTGAGCACTCCATGGATCGCATCCCCAATATATAATAAGATCTGCCCTGTGTCTAACCTGGCCGAGAGTGCAGGATGGAATGCCTACCTGCTGAACGCTAAGCACTGATGGTCCGTGACAAACCACCGAGGTATTGTCTATAATACCCCCTACTTCCTCGGCCAATTCAATGCCTACTTTTATAGCTTCACAGCTTGTGCAACTCCAGCCATAAAGCACAGGGTATTTCGCATTTGCCAAAATTTCAGCAGCCTTTCTTACAGCCTCCCCAAGTGTAACCTCAACGAATTTCCCATCTTTTCTTATTAGGGGCTTGGTGACCCTGTGCTCGCAACAGTGCGAAGTGAACTTGGCTTCAGACATTGCGCAGCCGTTTTTAACCTTGGTTATCCGCCCGTTTTCTATTGTTAGCTCTATATCATCACAGAGACAACCGCACACGGGACATGTAACAGCCTTCACAACACTCATGCCAATTCCTTCCTAAACTGTTGTTTAAGAAGCTCTTCTAAGCTTGATACTTGCCTGTCAGGTGCCGGTTCGACTTCGGCCTGAATCCCCTTAAGGGATGGCATCCCAATACTATGGGTTTCAGGATCAACTAACATATTAACCCATGGACCATAGGGAATATATATCACGCCTGGATGAGGAGCTCTTAAGGATTTTACAGCCTTAACCACTACGGAGCCGAACTTCGTTGTAACAAGGATATTGGTTTTATCCCTAATTCCAAGCTTTTTCATATCCTCAGGGTCCATGTAGCACACCGAAACGCTTTCCAAATACTCCTTGGAAAATTTGCCGAGCTCCTTTCCAACCCCCTGATCTATAGTACGCCCCGTTAACAAGGTCACTTTCAACTTTGGCGTTTCATTCATCATCAACATCAGCCCTTGATTAATGTTAATCCAATATTTGAAAGTTCATACTTGATTTTAACACTAATTAATTTATCTCTTCGAGATGGTAAGATTTCACAAGCAAGGGTCGTCATAGCTCATGGCCTATAACCGCTTAAGAGACTGAGGGCTAGGGCTGCTGCGATTATGTCGGCTGTGGTTCCCGGGTTCAAAAGGTTGCCCCGTCTCCTAAGGTAAGCGTCAAATTCATGCAGCTTATTCCGCCCTATTTGAGAGGCTAGTCCACCATGCTCTAAAATATCGCGTGCCATAGCCGAAACATCCTTTGCCGTCTCAATTCCAACTTTCCTGGCTATAAACGTGTCTGGATATTCGGACAGAACTTTTAAAAAAGTATGAATTATGGCCGTGTTTAAGTCCCTGCCTTCAGCCAGCTGCTCCATGAGACATGGATATGCAAAATCGAAAGTTACTGGAAAATTGTTAACCCATTCGTAGCAAATTTTATCATAACTAGAGGCTATTTGGAAAACTTGATAGAGGGTTATACGCTCCTTTAATATCCTTTCAATTGATTTGGGATCATTAACATCCAAATCAGGGGCCTTTCCAAGGCCGCTGGGTTTGGCTATCTTTATCGCTTCATAAACAGCCACGGCATCCTCCGGAGTTGAAGATTCAGCAACAATTTTGATGTTGCGTCTAACATCTGAAACCTCGAAGGAACCATCGGATTTCATTGGAGACATCCCCGCCGCAGCTGCCATTGGACAAAGCAGCATTATGGTGCCAAGTAAAGTATTTCCGCCCCTCTGCCAAGCGTTAACCTCAGCAACGCAATCACGTATAAGACTGCCTATGCCAATTTGTTGTGGGCTTAACTTGCAGCGGGAAACAGCCATGCCGCGCTTTGCTGCCCTTTCAAGATGTGGGGCAACCGCAACGGCAGAGGCAAGAAAGTGAGCATGATTTGTCCCTTCAAAACCCACGACCAAATTCACGTTTCCAGGCTTATCAGCGCTTACCTCTAAGAGAATAGCTAGCTCTAAGCAACTTGATATATGCCTAACCTTTCCGGCGAGCACTTGATTCTGTACCTCTATCACTATTTTTTATGGAAAGACTTATTAATGTTGTGTAAAAAACTACATAGGACTGAAGAAAAAAACATTGATGAGGTACGCTATGACCCAAAAAAACGTTACAAAGGTAATATTTTTGGCCTTAACGGGAATGTGGGTTGCTCTAGTCCTTGCATGCTCTTGGATTCCCGCTTACCCCGTGCTGGGAACCCCTGCGGTAATTACCTTTTCAAACATCATATTTTCAAGCTTGACAGCTCCAATTTTAGGACCTTTATGGGGAACAATTTCAGGCTTTATTTTCGGATGGCTTGTTCCATATGTTAATCCAGCAACTTCAATAGGATTGCTCACTTTCCTAAGTCCAACCATGGCGGCAATGATAAGCGGGTTATTCCTATTTAACAGATGGAAAGAAGCCACATTAATCTTCGCCATAGAAATGATAATTTGGTTTTCTCACCCCTTCGCCTGGTATGAGGCTATGCCAATCATAACGTGGCAGTACTGGCCGGTCTTAGCTTTTATCGTTATACCTCCCCTTAGGGAATGGATTATAAAGGCCATAGTAAACAGAGACCCTGCAAGAATGCCTGCCGCACTATGGTGCCTTGCTTGGATTGCACGAATAGGCGGAGATGTTGCAACAGGAAACAACATAGCTGTATGGGTTCTAAACTGGGGGGTTCCAGAACTTTATCCCTACTGGGCCCCAATGACAATATACTACGCCATAGCGGATTCTCTGAACTGCCTCGCAGGAGCCACTATAGGAACAGCAGTCCTCCTAGCGTTAAAAAGAGCCAACATAAAAGTACTTGCGGTGGACGTTTTAGCAAGAAGGCAGGAAAAGCTGAATACACAAGTTCGGTAAAAGAAAACCCGGCAAGACACGGGACCAGCCAAAAAGTTTACCACTAAATTTATGGAAAAACAAGATGCTTTGTTGGAATAATTGCTTAAAATCTCCATTTATTCACAAAAGCCAAAACCTAATTAGGAAAATCCATCACTCAGCCAACGCCAATAGTAATTTTGCGTTTTGACACGAAAAACTCAATAGGAAAATCTCAATCACAAAGCACAGAAACCCATGTGGCCAATTGAAGGATACCTCATAGAATCTGTTGAAAACGTGATATTCGATGTAAAAGGTTTAGTTCATCCACCAGACAAAATAGTGGCTTTCCCCC
>CAZAPQ010000006.1:0-19218 GCA_964487415.1 uncultured Candidatus Bathyarchaeia archaeon
CCGCCGATCACGTATATTTTGCCGTCGAGAACAGTGGACGCGTGATAACCCACGGGGATGGGGATGGGAGACACTGTCGTCCAGGTGCCAGCTATCGGGACATACATTTCAACGGAGGATACGCCTGAGTATGTTCGGCTACCAACCCTGCCCCCAATAATGTATATTTTGCCGTTGATCACGCTTGCCGAGAGGGCCATTCTGGCCGTGAGCATGGGTGATCTTCTCTCCCACGTGTCAGTAGCGGGGTCATATACCTCAACCACGTTAGTTATCCTCTCGCCGATCTTCCAGTTCCCCGCATCCCCTCCGAAGGTGTAGATCTTGCCTTCGAGGACCGCTATCCCGAAAAAGATTCTGGGGGTTGGCATCGGCGTCTTCTTGGTCCAAGCGTTTCTGACAGGATCATACTCCTCAACCTCGCCGTCATGATCGTAGCTTCCCCCGATAGCGTATATTTTGCCGTTGACGGCGACAACTCCGATGGAGGCTCTAGGCGTAGGCATGGGCGCCAAGGCGATCCAAGATTCACCTGTAGCCAAGCAAGGCGCCCATAGGATCAGCGGAGGCAGGATGGAGCCCATCAATAACAGTAACTTCAAGCATGAATTCAGCTTGATGTCACCTCCAAAATGCCATGAGCACCACCACCGATATAAGGGAATCGCATTATATTTTTTAATGTATTTAAACCCAAAAAGTGACGGGTCTAAATTTTGGGTCGCATAAACCTTTAAATTTATTCAAGTCCCAGTACAAAGCTCCATGAGTTCTAATTGTTCAAATTAAAAAATTTTTCTAAACAAGAAAATTTTTAATCAATTGAAAATCTTCTATTTAAGAAATCACTGGTAAGAAATTAAAAAAGTGTTTTCTGTTAGTCGCTGTTAAGTGACGCTGTTCTTGTGTTGTGGTGGTGTTAGCCATGGTTCTGCTTGTTCTTTGTATGTTTGGCGCCAACTTTCAATGCTTTTGTTTATGTATGCGCCTTGTTGCTCTGGCAGTTTGTGTCCCATCCAAAACTCGATGTATAGCGGATCAACTTTATGATCGCTTAAAAAAGTGCGGAAAGCAGCCCTGAGAGAGTGGGGACTGTAGGGATTTCTGCCCTTAAAATTGTCAGCAAACTTTAGAGCGATTTTGCGGAAGTAGGCGTGCACAGCCCTTGAAGACACAGCATAAATCGGCTCATTATCTTCCAATTTTCGGTTGACCAAATAGTCTTTAAGCAACTTCACAGACCAGCTGCCCAAAAATGTTATGAAGGATATACCTGTCTTCTTTCTTGTTAAATGTAGGTATAGAGGCGTTATGCCCCTTTCAAATTCTTCTCTAATATCGCCGTAGGTTAGTACCAGAAGGTCTGACACGCTTAGTCCACTTTGAAGAATCGAGGCTGCAATACTCCTATAAGCTGACTTGTCCATGGCTGCTATAAACTCGCCGACTTCCTCTAAGGTCCACGGATGCTTCTTGTTGACCGGGTGGGCTGGCGGCAATTGCACATAACGTAAGCTTATGGGAACATCAAAATATTTAGCAAGACTTTGAACAGCGCCCACATAAATTCTAATAGTCTTAGGCGAGTAGCCTCTATTCCGAAGCCAAGCCACAAAATTGTTAAGTGTAACACGATCTATACGTGTTCTCTGGTTTCTTGGTAGAAGCCTGTCTCGCTCGACACGATCCAGAAAATCCTTTATCGATTCACATCCCGAGTAAAACTCTTGAAAAGCCTTTAAGCCACGGCGGTAAACATTACGCGTTCCAAACTTCAAAACAGAAAGAAACTCGGAAACCTCAGAATCAGCCTCAACCTGCAAAAGAAGCACCCCTAAAAACAAAAACTTTCACTGCACAACAATTCCAGAGACCTTCTAAAAGATTTGAAGCGTTTAAATTCACGTAAAAACAGAAAAAATGGGGTTGTGCGGGAGATTTCACCAGCAAAACACTAGACCAAGCTAGACGACTACCCCACACGACTAGACGATTACCCTGTAATGTTAGGATTTTAAATACTTTAATTAAACTTAAAAGTTCTGGTGTTTCAGAAAGCACCTTGAAGCATGTAAGTTAAAGGCTTAAAGTTTTTGTGAAACATATTCTTCAACATCCTCTCATGGAAGAAGCTAACATCGTTGTAATTGGTGCTGGCGTAGTGGGTTTGGCTGTGGCCGCAAAACTCTCAGAAAGTAATAGTGGAGTCTATATTTTGGAGAAGAATGCAAGGTTTGGGCTGGAAACCAGCACCCATAACAGTTGTGTAATTCATTCTGGAATCCATTATCCGCCCAATTCCCTTAAGGCGAAGCTTTGTGTCAGGGGCAATTTTCTAATGTATGAGCTTTGCGAGAAACATAGAATCCCCTATAAAAAGTTAGGAAAATTGACGGTGGCAACCAACGACGATGAGATAAACGAGTTGGAAAGGCTTATGCGCTGGGGTGAGGCGAACGGTGTGGAAGGGCTTAGAGTCTTGGATAGGTGGGACATTAAAAGATTGGAGCCGAATGTCGAGGCTGAACGGGCCATTTATTCACCTTCAACAGGCATCGTTGATCCCGACGAATTGATGAACCTTTTTCATGCAAAAGCAACCAGAAACGGCGCGGTTTTGGTCACAAAAACAGAGGTTACGAATATAAGGAAAATGGACTATGGCTACGAGGTTTCTGGAGTCAGCCTAGGTGAAAAATTCACAATAAAGGCTGATACGATAGTAAATTGCGCAGGCCTCAACGCAGATAAAATAGCAGGCATGGTTGGGTTGGACGTTGAAAAACTTGGCTATAGACTACACTATTGCAAGGGAGATTACTTTAGGCTCTTGGGAAAGCCTCCCATTAAAATGCTGGTTTACCCTGCCCCTGAGAAGCTTGGCTTAGGGATACATTTAACCCCAGACTTATCTGGGACTGTTAGACTGGGACCCAATGCCTACTACGTGAACAGCATCAGCTACGAAGTAACTTCAAGCGAAAATGAGTTTAGAGAGAACGTTAGAAGGTTTCTGCCCTGCATTGACGAATATGGGCTGACACCCGATTTTGCAGGCGTTAGACCGAAGCTTCAAGGTCCTGGGGAAGGGTTTAAGGATTTCATCATAAGACATGAAGCTGACAGGGGACTGTTTGGTTTTATAAATTTAATTGGCATAGAATCGCCCGGCTTGACTGCGGCTCCTGCCATCGGCGAATTTGTCTCTGAAATTTACGAGAATGAGATTAAAAAGTAGCCAAACCTCAAAGTTCTAAGAGTCTTTATCTTCACTCTTTTCTTCTCGAATAGGCTTTATGGATATTTCACGTATAAGCGGCTCAGACTTGCCGCCCTCAATTTCTATTTTGGCTCCAGGATATTGCCTTTCAAGCTGCCTTCTAAGGGCATTTACATCCGTATCTTTGCCCGCCTTCACCTTCACCCTTGTACCGTTTGGAGTCTGGGTAACTGATATGGAGTATCCACTGAATTGGTCCCCGGGGAATTCATCAAATAGCCTTTCCATTTCCTCGAAAGTGGAACCTCCAAAGAGCTCGTCTATAATGCTTTTTCTCCTCTTCTGTGCAGGCATGCAGTTTACCTCCTCACAAGATTAAGCGTTTAACTGCAAACTTAAAAATTTTAATAAGACCTAAACCATAGGCACCCTGAAGGGTGTAAAAATCGATGGCTGGAAAAGTTGTTATCCTCATGGGTTCTGAAAGGGATTTAGAATTCGCCCGGGAAATAGGAAAGTGCCTAGAAGCTTTTGGCTTACCCTATCAGTTTAGGGTAGCTTCAGCCCATAAAACCCCGGAAAAAGTCCTTGAAATCCTAAAGGAAAATGAGGGAGAGAATGTTGTTTTCATAACCGTTGCTGGACGATCCAACGCGCTAAGCGCTTTTGTTGACGCCCATACCTCCAAGCCTGTTATTGCTTGTCCACCCTACTCGGAAAGGTTTGCAGGAGCCGACATATTCTCATCGCTTAGGGTACCCAGCGGGATAGGCTCTGTCGTCACCTTAGAGCCTGAAGGAGCCGCCATAGCTGCAGCTAAAATCTTGGCCCTAGAAGATAGGGAATTAGCTGAACGCGTAAGAGAATATCAGCTTTCCAAGAAAAGGGAAATAGAAGAGGCAGATAAATCCGTGAGAAATTTGAAGGTTTAAAGGAATGGGAAGCGTCAAAGATTTAGAAGTTCTGAAAAAGCCCACAGCTGACAGCATGGGAGTAGGCAGATTCCACTTTTCAGACCGCTATTCAGTCTTCGATTGGGGAGAAATGCCAGACCATATTGAAGGTAAAGGCGCAGCCCTATGCCTCATGGGAGCCTACGCTTTTGAAAGACTTGAAGAGAGGGGCATTAGAACCCACTATAGGGGACTTGTAAACTCGAAATGCAAAGTTGTACGCTTCGACGAGCTGGAAGAGCCCTCAAGCATCATGGAAATAAGCCTAGTAAACGTTTATAGACCGAAAACCTACGTTAAGAACGGAAAACTACAATATGATTACAGCATTTACACTCCTAATTTAAAGAATTTCTTAATACCCCTTGAAATAATTTACAGAAATGGATTGCCTGAAGGCTCATCAGTTTTCAAACGGCTTGAGCAGGGATTAATAACCCTTAAAGATTTAGGCTTAGACCATATGCCGAAGCCAGGCGAGAAACTCCATAAACCCATATTTGACGTAAGCACAAAACTTGAGGAAGGAGACAGGTACATCTCATGGACCGAAGCCCAAAAAATTGCGGGTTTAACGGACGCGGAAGTCGAAGAAATTAAAGTAACGCTATTGGAAGTCGACAATACCATAACAGAAATCGCCTCAAAGGCTGGTTTGGAGAACGAGGATGGAAAAATAGAGTTAGCCTTCGATCCGTTAAGGAGGCTTATGGTTGTGGATGTTGTAGGCACGCTGGACGAATGCAGGTTCACTTATCAAGGGCTCCACGTAAGCAAGGAAGTGGCCCGCCAGTTCTATAAGCGCACAGAATGGTATAGTGCCGTGGAGGAGGCCAAAAAGAAGGCAAGGGAGCAGGGCATAGAAGATTGGAGAAGGCTTGTTGAAATAAAACCGTCAAAGCTAGATCCTGAATTGAAAAGGATAATAAGCCAGATGTATATGGCTGCGGCTAATGCCTTAACAAACCGTAAACTATTTGATGCTCCAAGCCTTGCAGAAATCGTGAAAAAGTATAGGGAATACGCCGGTGAATAATCATGATCAACCGGAAAATAATCAGTAGAATTGTCAGCGAATATGATGAGCGTAGCATTCGAATAGGTGTTCTAGGTTCACATTCTGCCTTGGAAATTGCCCATGGCGCCAAACAGGAAGGTTTTGAAACTGTTGTAGTGTGTCAAAAGGGCCGGGAAAAGACCTATACGCGCTATTATCGGAATCTTTTTGACCACGTACTTCTCCTAGACAAATTCGCCGAAGTGGTCAAGGAAGAGAACATTGAAAAGCTAAAAGCCCTAAACACCATTTTTGTGCCTAATCGCTCCTTTTCGGTTTATGTTGGCTATGACAATATTGAAAATAGATTTTCAGTGCCCATCATGGGAAACAGGTTTATGCTTAAAACAGAGGAGCGCAACGTCCCCAGAAACCAGTATTATCTGCTTAGAAAAGCAGGTATACCAACGCCTAAGACCTTCAAGTCTTATGAGGAGATAGACCGCCTAGTAATAGTGAAGGTTCCTGAAAAGGAGCGTGCCATTGAAAGAGCCTTCTTCTACGCGGCCTCCCCTGAGGAGTTCAAGAAAAAGGCTGAAGAACGCATCAGAAGGGGGGTAATAAGCCCAGAAGCCCTTGAAAAGGCAGTTATAGAGGAATATGTGATCGGGGCAAAGTTCAACGCTAACTTTTTCTGGTCGCCCCTAACAGACGAAATAGACCTCTTAGGGTTTGATAGGCGAATACAAACCGACTTGGATGGTGTTCTGGACTTACCAGCCGCAGAACAGCTAGAGATTGGAATAGCCACACAAAATATCGAGATCGGCCATATGGGCGTGACCATGCGCGAAAGCCAAATAGAGAAAATCTTTGAGGCTGGAGAACGCTTCGTCCAAACATGCAAGGAGGAGTATCCGCCGGGAATCATTGGGCTTTTTGCGTTACAGGGCGCGGTTACGAAGGACTTAGAGTTTTACGTTTTTGACGTTAGCCCCCGGGTTCCAGGATGCCCATGCGTGGAGCCCACTTCGCCATACATGAAGTACAAGTACGGTTTTGAAGTGGGTCCGGGGAGAAGAGTGGCTATGGAAGTTAAACGCGCCATAAAGGAAAACAGGCTTGAGGATATTGTAACATGATAACAAGAGAGGAGATAACCGAACTCTTAGGCAAGTATGACTTGAGGAAACTGGCTATAGGAACAATAGGCTCCCACTCAGCCCTCAACATTTTTAAAGGAGCCAAGGAAGAGGGCTTTAGAACAGTCTGCATTTGCAGGGAAAAAGACATTATTGTTTATAAGAAGTTTCCATTGGCAGATGAACTAATAATAGTGCAAGATTTCACAGAACTGCTTAAAGAAGAGGTTCAGGAAAAACTTAGAAAGCTTAACACGGTAATTGTGCCCCACGGCTCTTTCACCGCCTACTTAAGCACGGAACAGCTAGTGGACAACTTCTACGTGCCCATGTTTGGAAACCGCCAGCTTCTCCACTGGGAGGCAAGCCGAGTAATGCAAGAGGAGTGGCTCAGCAGAGCTGGGCTTAAACTCCCTAAAACCTTTAACAGCCCAGAAGATATTAACTGCTTATCCATAGCAAAACTTCCAGGAGCAAAAGGCGGGAAAGGCTATTTTTTGGTTAACTCACCTGAAACCTTCAAGAAAAGGGTTGATGAAATGGTTCGCCGCGGCCTCCTCAACGAGGAAGATGTGGAAAAAATACACTTGCAAGAGTATGTTTTAGGCGTTAACGTTTACCCCCATTATTTTTCATCCATAATGCGTGAAGATGTAGAGTTTTTGGGAGTGGACAAGCGCTATGAGTCAACCGTTGATGCTATAGGACGGGTTCCGGCAAACGAGCAGTTGGAAATAGGCTTTAGTCCAACATACACAATTGTGGGCAACATACCGCTAACACTCCGCGAGTCGCTTCTGCCGGAACTCCTAAGAATGGGGGATAATGTACAAAGAGTGGCAGAGGAAATTGCACCCCCGGGAATTATTGGGCCCTTCTGCCTAGAAACTGTCATCACGGATAACCTGGAGATCTACACTTTTGAAATTTCAGCCCGCATAGTGGCTGGGACAAATGTTGGAATTGGAACTTCGCCGTATGCCTACCTCAAATACGGGGAAAATATGTATGTAGGCAGAAGGATAGCGTTGGAAATCAAAGAAGCATTAGAGAAAAAGCAAATACATAAAGTTGTTACATAAGCCTGCGTAACGCCGGCCTAAAGACCGCAAACCCTTAAGATTCTTTCAAAGCTTTCGCGGTCTCCATCAGCTTTATAACGCCTCAATGCTTCTATTATAGAGTCCCTATTTTTCTCGCCAATTTTCAAAGCCACTTTTTCAGCTACCTTCCCGCTTATAAATAAGAACTGGGATAGCGAAGTTACATTCGCTGGCTTACGGTTTAAACTGGCAGATTCAAAATCCACTATGAAGGGGCTGTCATTAAAGTTAACAATTATATGTTTTGGGGCGCGGCTGAGCTCCCCATGGTCAAGATGGATCTTGTCAAGGCGCCAGCACTGCTCCAGCATGTTCCTTAAAACCCTCTTCACGCGTTCTGCGTCTGAAACCCTTTCTAACCATTCAGGGAGTAGAACGCCCTCTATAAAATGCATAAGGAGAAAGTTTCTGCTAACGCTGAAAAGTTTGGGACCCACATCAACAGCATTGGCTCTTTTAAGCATTTCTGCCTCATGCTGCATCATCGCTCGGTCGGCATCCGTTCTTCTAATTTTCAAGGCAACCTTTTCAACATTCCTATAGGCTAAAACAACCAGGCCTACACATCCCTTACCTAAAACAGGCACATTAAAAACCTGCTTTTCCCCCTGAAACTCCAAAGCTGTAACGCCTAAATCCTTCAGCTCTTTAATGCGTTCCTCTAAATGCTCCCTATCTAGTTTCGGGTAGCACAATATAAGGGAGAAGGGTTCAGCCCTTAGACCATCAACGGGAACCCTCAAACCCTTTAAAGATAAATGCATGCTCCTTCGCCTTAAATTTTGGCATTTTAATAAACAAATCCTAAAGCTTAAGCTAAAATTTTCAAACTTTCGAAGCTAAAAGATTTTTCATATTCCTCAACTATTCTTATGTGGGGGAATACACAGAAATGCTGGGACTCTCGAAAATATTCTTTAAGGGCGCCATTTTGAGGGCTATTAGGGAGTATAACAAGTATAGAAGCCCTGAGGCCAAGGCGAAACTTATTGCACTGAAAGAGAATGAGCTTATATTAGATGTTGAAGGAACATTTTGTAGGGCTTGTGGAGTTTGGAATTACCTTGACGATTTCGTGTATGAACTCCGGAAAAACACAGGATTAGAAGCCGAAATTGTGAATTTTAACGAATATGCACCGGAGAAAATTAGAGTTACATACACCTTAAAGAGGACTAAACGTTCACCAGCTCCTTAACTACCAGAGCATTATAAAATCAGACTTATAGCTATTCTGATTTTGGCGGCTTTAGCCCCATCAGGGCGATTATTATTCCTATAACCGCAATGACAATTACGTATGGAAAAACTGCAATATAGGCGCCGAATATATCCCTAGCTTGTCCAGCCAGCAGATTGCCGGCAACTGCCCCAGCGCCATATGCTGTAAAAACTAGCCCATAGTTTCTAGCATAGTTTTTAATCCCGAAGAAGCTGGCTGTGGCTGCTGGAGCTATGGCAAGCCATCCTCCCAGATTCAACCAAAGAATGGCGAAGGCAATTGCATACACAATAATTGATTCTGGATTTGTATAAATTAGGGCTGAAGCTAGGCATATGAGAATGAAAGAGAGAATAGCAGTTTTCATGGGAGCTAGTCTGTCAGTTATCCAGCCAAAGAAGGGACGGCCAAAACCATTGCAAAAAGCGAATGGAATAGCCAAAATTGTTAGAAGACTTGAAATTTCTGACTCGGATATTCCAGCGTTCTCTGCAACCTCTAAACCTACGGGTTTAGCTACTCCTATGGCCATCAGTCCGGCTAATGTTCCGATAGAATAACATGCCCAAAGTGCATAAAAGCTTAAGGTCTTAACCATTTTGCTCCTTTCAAGCTCAATATTTGCGGCGCCTTTGGGTTGAGTAGGTTTCCAGTATGGAGGTTTCCAATCTGATTGTGGAAAACGAAGGAACATGGAGAAGGCAATAATCAACAGGAAGAACATTATTCCAAAGATCTTGAACATTGTAGAAACTCCGAGTCTTGCTGCAAGAAAATCGGCGAATGGTGAAACAATTGCAGCAGAGATTCCGAAGCCTAGGACGGTTAAACCTACCGCTAATCCCCTTCTATCAGGGAACCATCTTGCAGAAACTGTTATTGGACAGTTATAAGCTATCCCAACGCCAATACCGCCGATCACGCCATATAAGAAAATAAGCATTATTGGCGAAGTTGCTAAAGATGCAAGAAACCAGCCTAAACCCACGAATATGGCGCCTATAACTGAAACTTTTCTTGGACCATACTTTTCGATGAACCTGCCCGTGAGGGGCATAACGAGGGCAAATACTAGTAGGAAAACTATGAAAGGTAGTTGCATTTCTGTGGCTGAAACCTTCAAACCAAGCCCCTCTGGAGGTGGAGTCTCAAAGAACCTCTTTAAAGGCACAGCGATAACGCTGTAGGAATATATGGCTCCAAGGCAAAATTCTATAACTAAACCAGCAAAAACCATAAGCCACCTTGCCTTTTCAGGGGGCAATCCAAATAACCTTTCCACCGCACATCACCATTCGTACATTCAGACGACTTTAATCCATTGGAAGCTTAGAACTTTAGCAGTTTTACATAAAAAGATTTCCGCCTTTAGATTGATCCAGAATAATTTAAAAGTTAAGAGATTTCTGAAGCTCTCGAGGGGTTCTTAGGCTTTTAAAGTAACACTTTCCCTATTTTGGGTTTTATATGATTGGAGACAAGCAAAAAATGCCATTAGCTTTTGTCCTCCTTTATGGCTTAGTGGCAACAGCTTTTATGGCTGGAGTGTGCGAGGAAACGGCTTGTGGGATATCAAAAAGGTTTAGGGGGCTATACTGCTTCCAAGCTTTGGCTAGGCGATATAGTAGGGCTTCTTCACAACGTATTTACTGTGAATTTAAAATGTGGGAAAAGATGGTCTTCACTCTTCTTCGTAGAACTCTTCATAGCTTGGTGGTGTTGGGCTTAATCCTTTACGCTCGCGGATCTGCCTTATAACATCAGCATGCATGGATTCGGGCACTGGTGCCCAGCGGCTGAACTGGGTTGCCCAGAAAGCTCTGCCCTGCGTTGACGATCTAAGCTCGTCAGCCATTCCAAAGGATTCAGCCACTGGAATTTCAGCCTTAACTATAACCATATCCTCCTCATTCGCCATGTCCAAGATCCTGCCTCTACGCTTCTGCACAAGCGAAATAACAGGGCTTACAAAATCGTTTGGAACCTTACAGTCGAAACTCATTATAGGCTCAAGAAGCTTAGGCTCGCTCATCAGGAAGGCACACCATATGGGGCGCCATGTCATTGGCAGAATCTGAGCTGGCCCACGGTGCACGGGGTCCTCGTGGATTAGGATATCTTCAAGGTTCACCTTTAACCCGTACATGGGTTCTTTAGCCAATACCCCAGTGTCAACAGCGTCGCGGAAGCCTGACTTGATATGATCAATAACTTCCTCCACGTATTGTCTTCCCTTGATTCTGTTCACAAGTATGTTTGCACCCTCGATAGCCACAACGTTGCGCGCATCCTCTGTTGACCATCCATACTCCTTTGTGAGAATCTTCTGTCTCTCATCGCGGGTCTGCATTTCATTTATTTTGCCAGTTTTTATGGCTTCTATAACATCTTCTGAAAGCTTTTCAACGGTTACCCAGAGCCTATTATGCTTGTTTGGACTCTTACCAAGCACAGGTGGGCCCTTGTAGTCGCGGCCTACAGTTTCACGGTAAATGACAATAGGCTTACTTATCTTAACCTTTAAACCTGCCTCCTGCATGCGGTAAGCTGTAACCTCAAGGTGAAGTTCACCCATGCCGCTGAGAAGGTACTGCCCAGACTCCTTGTCTATTTTGAAGTGGAGGTTCGGATCTTCAAGAGTGAGCTTATGAATAACCTTGTCGAAGAGAGGCAGATCCCTAACGTTTTCAGGTTCAACAGCCACGGTAACCACAGGATCTGAAACATATTTAAGCGCCTCAAAAGGAACCGTTTCAACACCTTCTTCCGCAATTGTTTCTCCAACACGGACGGATGGGAGTCCTGAAAGCGCAGCAATGTTTCCAGCCGGAATACGTTCCACAATCACTCTGTCAGCGGCCATGCTCATGTAAACTTGCTGTATTGTGCCTTTCATGCGGCTGGTTACGAGACGTATTATTTTGCCCCTTTCCACGGTTCCGCTGAAAACTCGACCAATAGCAACCACACCGCTGTGGGGGTCAACCTCAATAGTTGTTATGCACATAAGAAGGGGCCCATTAGCATCAACCTTAGCCATTGCAAGCCCAACCGGGCTTTTGGGGTCTCCAGGCCATATTTGGGTTTGCCTATAAGGCTGAGCTTCCAGCGGGCTTGGAAGGTGCTCACAGAACATGTCAAGGATAGGTTCATATAATGGGGCCTTTTTGCTTAGGGCTTCAACCTTTCTTCCTATTTCGTCAGGATCTCCTGTATAGGCGTCTATTATGTCGCGGAAGGTTATTCCCTTAGCCTTCATGTGGGGGAGGTTTAAGCCCCACTTGTGGAGGGCTGAACCGAAAGCCACCCGCCCATCTTCAACCTTAACTTGCCAGTCCTTTTTATGCTCTGGAGGAGCATACTTTTCTATGATATTGTTCACCCTCAGAATTATCTTTGCAAATTTCTTCTGTATCTCCTCTGGAGTGAGTTTCAGTTCCTTAATCAGCCTATCCACCTTGTTTATGTAAAGTAAAGGTTTAACCCTCTCCCGAAGGGCTTGCATTAAGACGGTTTCGGTCTGAGTCATGGGGCCCTCAACCGCGTCCACAACAACAAGGGCACCGTCCACTGCACGGAGGCTTCTAGTCACCGCGCCGCTGAAGTCTATGTGGCCCGGCGTATCGATGAGGTTTATGAGGTAATCCTGCCCCTTATACTCATGGACTAGGCTTATGTTGGATGCAAAAACAGTCATTTGCCTCTTCTGCTCAAGCTCCCAGGAGTCTAGGAAAAGTTTCTGTCCAGCAACCTGTTCGCTTATGATTCCAGCAGCGGCCAGCAGACTGTCCGAGAGTGTCGTTTTACCATGATCCACATGGGCAATTATGCTGGTGTTCCTTATCCTTTCAGGAGTGTTCATCAGCTTTACTATTTCCTCAACTTGCCTATAACGTCCCATAATTAACCCTCCACATCTTATCGAAGCATCCTCTTACGTTGAACTTTAAATTCGCTTTTATATTTAAACCAAGCATCAGGTTCCCTTTCACAGAGATAGGCTACATGGATGTGAAAAATGCGTCATATTAACCTTTTGCATACAACAGACATTTAACAGATAAAAATGGAGACGAAAGGGAAAGATTAAACGTCTAACCATTTCTATAAGCGTGCCATGGGGTGAAGAGCATTAACCTTAAAAAGATTTAGGCAAACGGCCAAAATCATCGAAATAATGAAAAAGAAGGAGCAAATCCGCAATGTCGGAATAGTGGCGCATATAGATCATGGAAAAACCACGCTTACAGATTCTCTTCTAGCTGGAGTTGGGTTAATTTCGCATAAAATAGCCGGAAAGGCGCGGGTTCTTGACTATTTAGAAGAGGAACAGAAACGGGGAATAACTATAAAGACAGCGAACATATCGCTACTGCATGAAAACAGCGGAAAACAGTATGTAATTAATTTAGTGGATACTCCCGGCCACGTGGACTTTACAGGCAGGGTTACTAGGGCATTAAGGGCCATAGACGGTGCTGTTGTGGTTGTGGACGCAGTTGAGGAAATTATGGCTCAGACGGAAACTGTTACTCGACAAGCCCTAGAGGAGAGGGTTAAACCAGTTTTATTCATAAATAAGGTTGATAGGCTCATTAGAGAGTTGAGGCTTAACCCAAGCGAAATACAAGAAAAGCTGAAGCGCATAATACGTGAGTTCAACAATCTAATTGAAATTTATGGCGAGCCTGAATTTGTAGAATCTTGGAAAGTGGATCCCCTAAATGAGAGTGTAGCTTTTGGGTCGGCTTTAGACGGATGGGGCTTAACATTAAAGATGGCACGGGAAAGGGGGATAAAATTTAGTGACATTATTGATGCTTACGAGAAAAATCGGCATGAAAGCCTTGAAACGTTCATTCCACTTCCCAGAGTTATCCTCGAAATGATTATTGAAAAACTTCCAAACCCTATTGAAGCCCAAAAATATAGGCTGCCCAAAATATGGAAAGGCAATTTGGATTCTGAAGTTGGCAGGGCTATGATGGCATGTGATGATCGCGGACCTACAGTTATATGGGTGACAATGGTTCAGGCTGACCCGAATTTTGGGCTTGTCGCCACTGGAAGAATCTTCTCGGGAACCGTTAAGGCCGGCAAAGAGGTTTACCTTTTGAATTCAGGTGAAAAGCATAGGGTAAAGCAGGTTTTCATGTACATGGGACCTTTCAAGGAATCTGTGTCCGAAATGAGTGCAGGCAACATAGTAGCAATAGCTGGGTTGGATTCCGCTAGAGCAGGTGAAACCATTATTGACGTGGCCTACAAGGATGAAACTGCACATTTTGAGCAGATAAAATATGTATCAGAACCCGTTATGACAATAACAGTTGAGCCTAAAAACCCGGCAGAATTGCCGCGTTTAATAGAAACCATGAGAAAAATTTCCATAGAAGACCCAAACATCCTCATCAGCATGAACGAGGAAACAGGTGAATATCTGCTCAGCGGGGTAGGGGAGCTCCACCTAGAGGTTTCTTTAAAATTTCTACGGGAATATGCTGGCAGGATGGAAATTGTAGCATCCAAGCCCAGCGTTGTTTATAGGGAAAGTGTCGAAGAAAAAGGGGCAAAAGTTTCGGCGGAAAGCCCTAACGGGCAAAACAAGTTTTTGGTGCGGGTGGAACCCCTGGAAGAGGAGTTTATAAACCTCATTGGAAAAGGCGAAGTGGATAGAGAGCTCTTAATTGAAAAAGGATGGGCTGAAACTGAAGCGAAAGGAATTCTTGCTTTTGACAAGTCCGGGAATGTACTTTTAGACCTATCTGGAGGTATTCAAGGAGATGATGAAGTTAGGAAAACTGTGATCAATGGCTTTATGTGGACATGCAGGGCCGGGCCATTATGTCAGGAGCCTATAAGAGGCGTCAAAATTAAAATTTTAGAGGCTAGAATTGCCGATAGTGTAGAGCATAGGGGAACAGCACAAATATTACCCGCGCTGCACCACGCTATATTTGAGTCATTCTTGACAGCGAAACCTATACTTCTAGAGCCAATTTATAGAATTGAGGTGTCTGTTCCAGTCCAATGGCTTGGTGAATGCCTAAACATTATAAAGAAGAGGAGAGGCAGGGTATCATCATCAGAAATTAAGGGAATCTTAGCTGTTGTTAAGGCTTATATTCCAGTAGCGGAATCCTTCGGGTTATCAACGGAGATGCGTTCAGCCACTGCAGGCCGCGCCTTTTGGCAATGCACTTTCCACGGTTGGGAGAAAGTTCCAAAAGATTTAATGATGAAGATCGTGAAGCAAATACGCGAAAGGAAAGGCTTGCCTATTGAAGGTCCATATGCCCAAAGCTGAAAATAAAGGGTAAGCGTGATTTTATGGAGGAAATTAAGCTTGACGACTATCAGCCCTTTGATTTAGAATCAACTCTATGTTGCGGACAAACGTTCAGATGGAGCAAAATCGGCGAGTGGTGGTATGGCACAGTTGGGGAAAGCGTCTTCAAGATTAGGCAAGCATATGGGAAACTTGAATTTGAAAATGCCTCCAGAAAAATGGTGGAGGAGTATTTCGGCCTAAAGGATGATTTGCAAGAAATTTTACGTCAAATAGCAAAAGATCAACACATGCAGAAGGTGGTTAGAACCGTTAAAGGTCTACGTATTTTAAGACAGAATCCATGGGAATGCTTAATCTCATACATATGCGCAACCTATAAGAATATACCTGCAATATCGCGGATGCTCCATTGTCTATGCAAAAAGTTCGGTGATAAGGTGTTCTTTGACGGGTACGCCTTTTACACCTTCCCAGAAGCTGAGAGTCTAGCAAAGGCGGGTTTAGCTGATCTGGCTGAATGTGGATTGGGCTATAGGGCTAAATATGTCCTAGAAGCTGCCAAAAAGGTTTACAGCGGCGAACTGAATGTTGAAAACTTAAGGGTCAAAGGATTCGAGGAAGCCAGAAAGGAGCTGGTCAGTTTAAAGGGTGTTGGTTTAAAGGCTGCGGATTGTGTGCTGCTGTTCTCCCTTGAAAAGCTGGAGGCTTTTCCAGTGGATGTATGGGTAAAACGCGCTTTAATAAGGCATTATGCAAGTCACTTTGACGGAAATTTTCTTCGGAGGATAGTCTCAAAAAGTTCCCTAACTATAAGGGAATATGAACTCCTAAGCTCTTTTGGGCGAAACTACTTTGGAAAGTTCGCGGGATATGCGCAGGAATACCTATACCATTTTGAAAGGCAAAACTTTAAATCAAACCCATTGCCTTGAGGGTTTCTGCGGACCTGCTTCCCTGAGTTGTTGCCATTGATATGGCCTCAGAAATAAGCCTCCTAGCGACATCGTAATTGCGTGTTTTCGCTTCTTCAAGAGCCTTTTGAAGCTTTTGAATTATTTCCCTGAGCTCCTCCATTTTGGTAGCATTAACTGCTATGCTAACCTCAAGCATCAAGGCGTTAAAGTATGCCTTTAGAAGTTTTTCAGCGCCGACGATTTCCTGTTCTTTCAAATTTTCAAGGAAATCTAAGAGGCTTGACGCCACTATAAGGCTTGACTTAATTTTTTCGGTATAATGGAAGACGAGAAAATCCTTTCTTTGTTCATGCAAATTTATCCCTTCTCGGCTTTGGCTCTTGCCCTCCACCTTTCAAGTCTCTTCTGAACTTCCTCTTCAAGCTGCTCCTTTGATATGAGACGCCCCCTAACGAGAACCTCGTCCTTCAGAACTATGCTTGGAACGCTCATTATCTGATGGGGTTGGGCTTCTTCTAAACCCTCCCGCGTGCCCATATTTACTTCTTTATAGGCTAAACCAAACTTCTGTGCAACCTCAGAAGCAATACGCTTAGCCAAGGGACAGACGGAACAGCTTGGCAGAGTGAAAACCTTCAACTCTAAGTCACAACTTGTCTCCATGATTCTAAAGTTTTACAGCCAATTCCTTAAAATTGTTTTGACACAGGGAATAGAAAACATTTAAATGGACTTTCAAAACGAATAATTTAGTGGCAAGTCTCTGGGCCCGTAGCTCAGCTAGGTTAGAGCGACAGGCTCATAACCAAATTGCTAATGTTGATTGGAGTGGTTTCAAGCGGTTTCTTGAAGCTTCTCACGGTTCAAAACGGTATGCGAAAGATAAGGTTAGAACAGCTAAGAAGTATGCTTATTGCCTGTTCAACGGTGATTTTTCAGAGCTTCAATTTATGTCGGAGAGTAAGCTGAATCTTGTAATGTGTTCTCTTTCAAGTTTAGCGAAATACTTAGGCATTTATGAGCGGTTTCAAGGCTTGGTTAAGGCTTATGGTTTAAAGTGGAAAAACGTGAAGGCTGAGGACTTGCTTCTTTCAAGAATGATTAACACAGAGAGAAATGGGAATGTTCTAGAATGGGTTAAACAAGTGAAGGCTGAAGTGCCTAGGCTAAGCGTTTTCATGGATTTCATAGTGTTTAGTGGTTTAAGGCTTGAGGAAGCTGTGAACAGCTACAACCTGATTATTGATTTGGCTAAGGCTGGAAGGCTAAGCGAATATTATAATGAGGAAAACGAGGCTCTGGAACACTACCGTTTCAAAGGCTTGTTTATGCGTAAAACTAAAAAAGCGTTTGTAAGCTTCATTCCTAAAAAGCTTGTTGAAGCGGTAAGCAGAGAGGAAAAGCTAACAATTTTCAAGGTTTGGAATTGGATTAAGAGGAAAGGTTTGAAGTGTCGTTTTCCAGACGTAAGGGAATACTATGCTACGGTTATGACTAAATGGCTTAACCCCGCTGAAATAGACTTCCTCCAGGGAAGGGTAAGCGGAAGCGTTTTTATGCGAAACTACTTCAACCCTGCTCTTATAACCGATTTGCGTGAGAGGGTTTTCAAGGGCTTAAGGGAAATCCAAAGCAAACTTTAACCTTCTCTCTTTTTTACGGCCCAATGTTCACGAGTGGAATGTTTTACAGTTTTGCAGAACTGTAAAACCAACATTCTCAAACTTGAAAATTTCCCAAAAATTTTAGGCATTACCCCTATCTATTTCTTATTTCTATTGTAAATTTAAAATAAAAGGGCAGGCGCGCCTTCCCTAGATTTTCTCAAATTGTATCTAGAAAATCCTTAAGCTTCCATCTCTAAACTGGTTTCCCATGTTTAAACATCTCTAAACAAATCTATATCCCTCCCCTTCTGTTTTAATTAATTAAATAAATGCGCCTAAAAATATGCTGAAAAAACGCTTTTTAAAGCCCGTCAAGTTTACAGAATACCATATTCTGTAAACAAAAAGGGGGGCTTCCTTTACCCCACCCTTGAGGAGTATTTTTCTGCGTCTGTCAAACATTCTCGAAAAAGCGTTTTAGGATTCCTGAGGCAACATCTCCATTCAGCCCCCTTTATCGTGGAAGTTTTCACTTCGTTTTGAGGCTTAGAATCCAGCTTCCAGAAAATTTGAACCTTAGGCCCGCTTTTCCGTTTAAGCCCGTAATCCTCTAAGACGGCTTCAACATCCCTTCCGAAAGCAATTTCCGTTATAGCGTTAAGAAGCATGGAAGGGCCCTTAAGTCCTTTCTCGATTGGATAATTGGCTCTTTCACTGTCAAAAATTATTTTGAGAAGTCTGAGAACATGCTCAATGCTCCAAACTTCACCGTAACTGAAAATTTTAATCACGTAATCCCCCTCGCTTTTCTTTCCCTTTTCAACAACAAAATGAACCATCATCCATTCACCTCTTCAATTTGCCATTCAAGGCCTAGAGGCTTCTCCCGTAGAATCCGCAAGGCTTCACGTTTCACGGTGGAAACTTCAACCATGCATAGGCAAAAGTTTAAGTTGAAAAGCTGAACTGTTACACTTTCAACAGGCCGGTAATCCTGAAAAACTGTTCCAACAACCCTTAAAATCCATTCTTCCTTTAATGGAATCAAAGCTTTAACTTTCATGGCTTAGCCTTTTCACCTCACATAATCATGACTGCCATGAAAGGCCCTAAGGTGCAAGTCTAAATCGTGTTTTGTAGCGAAAAGAACTCTTTGGCCCTGAGCCTTACAGAATGCACATTCAAGGCCTTTAGGAGTTTCAGCCTCAAAATTAGCGGAGGATTGCCGAAAATCGGTTTTTCCGCTAATTTCAACCTTCATTTCTGAATCAGAGGCTTCTTTAGGTTTAAAAAATATTGGAGGAAAAACTTGTTTGGAAATAGAAGAAAAAATTTCCGAGTTAGAGCCTAAAACCATGTTTGAAAATTCATGTATAGGAATTTCAGTTTCGCCCCAAGTTTCCTTTTCAACGTCTAAGGTTTTATAGGCGAAAATTTTCGTTTTTATTTCCAACCCACTTTTTCCTCCAATATTTTCTAACCATTTTTTGAAGCCCTCTTCCAATTTAGAGCTTAAAATTAGCGGAGAATCCAAAAATCGGCGAATCTCCGCTAATTCAACCTCTTCCTTCACTAAAGGCCTGTAAACATTTCGCCTTCTATCCTCAGAATCCTCCTCTACTGTAACATAACCTATATCCATAAGCCTTTGAAGCAGAACCTTTCTAACCCAATCGCTGGAAACTTTCTTAACGCATACCTCGTTAATTTTAGCGGTTAGTTCCTGAAGATACCAGCCTTCCTTAGCTTTAACAACTTCATGGTAAAG
>CAZAPQ010000007.1:0-3889 GCA_964487415.1 uncultured Candidatus Bathyarchaeia archaeon
ATGAAAAGGTTAAAACATGTGAACTGGAGCGAAGTCATAAGAGAATCTATCAGAAGAAAAATTGAAGAGGAAAACGGCCGCAACATTGCGGAGGCAGTCTTACTTAATGAAAAGCTTAGAAAACCTGCACCCAAGGGATGGGATAGCGCTAAGGTGATCAGGGAATGGCGCTTGAAAAGGTAGTCTTAGACGCCAGCGTAATAGCAAAATGGTACCTTAAGGAAAGATACAGTGAGCAAGCGCTAAAGCTACGAGACGAATACGTCTCAGGACGGATAACCATAGCAGTGCCAACACTGCTCGAGTATGAGGTGCTAAACGCTCTAAAATACAGCGGAGCATACACAGAAAAAGAACTTGCAGATATCGCCCGCTCATTAAACAAATATGGCTTTGAATATTGGAGGCTTAAGGATCAGCTAAAAAATGAAATCATCAAAATAGCATCTAAATATAACATAACAGTGTACGATGCAAGCTACCTGGCATTAGCTAATCTCCTAAAAACTCCATTCTACACAGCTGACGAAGAACTGCTAAGCAGAGTCACCGAACTCAAAATAGCCAAACATTTGAAGGATATAACAGTCAAACAAAAGTAATAACACAGCCAAAAACTAGCTGTTAACGAGAAACTCTCTCGACAATGTTGGCTGTTACATCAACCGGGTTTTCAAGTTTAGCCAACAAATCACTCACATTCCTCTTGCTGCCTAAAACCTTTTTAGCTAACTCAAAAAGATGCTAACTCTGTTTAAAAATTGAAAAACCTTTTCAGCTAAATAATAATTGACACACTGTTCTTGAAAATGTTAACTTAGATTCTAGGTTTAACGTTCCAACGCTCCTTATTCATCATCACCCAATCTATCTCTTTAAGTAATCCTTCTCGAAATTTGGTTAGTGGTCGCCATCCCAAAATTTTGCTAGCCTTTTTAATGTCCAAAATAAAGTTTTTAAGTTCCCCCTTTAGGCGAATACGCTCCGGCTGATAACGCGAGGCGCAACCCTCATCCGGATTGTCATAAATTATCTCTAGTCCTTTGCCAGACATATCAATGAGTGTTTCCGCCAATTCTTTAATCGAGATTCCAGCTCCGCTTCCAATATTAAACACTTGCCCAACAGCTTCATTTTTTTCAATAGCCAAAATATGCGCCTTAACAACATCGCCAACATAGACAAAATCCCTTGTTTGAAGGCCATCACCAAATACGACGGGTGGCCTATTTTCTAAAAAAATTCGCTTAATAAACATTGTTAAAACACGCCCAAACCATTCCCTAGGACCATAGACAATTCCGTACCTAAACGCCGTGGTCTCCAAGCCAAACAGCCTGTGATATTGAATTACATAACGCTCTGCAGAAAGCTTACTAACCCCATAAGGCCAATGAGGCTCTAAGGGATGTCCCTCATCAATCGGTAAATATTTCGCCTCTCCATAAACAGCTCCTGAAGAGGCAAAAAGAACCCTCTTAACGTTATTTTTTAAAGCGGCATTTAAAACGTTTAACGTACCTAAAATGTTTATGCGGGCATCCCTTTCAGAATCCTTTATACCACTGTACACTTCCAGCTCTGCTGCCAAATGATCTATAATCTCTATTTTCTCCCTTTCAATAATCTCATTAAGTTTAACAGGATCAAGGATAGACCCTCTGACAATTTTTAACCTTTCATCCTTTATGTGATTCAGATTCTCGAGATTTCCCGTAGAAAAATCGTCATAAACTATAACTCTTCCAGCATTATTGGATAGATATTCTTCTGTCAAATGAGAGCCTATAAATCCAGCTCCGCCAGTTATTAAAACATTTTTTCCGTTAACTTCCATCCGATTTCACCTATCCGAATGAATTTCCTCTTTAATTATTCGCTCGACCACGTCGACGGGATTTTCAAGGCTATTAAGCAGGTCCTTAACATCCCATTTTCTCCCTAAAAGCTTCTTTGCATATTCAAATGCTTCGTTAAGCTCTACTGTGAATATAGGAAACCCCTTTGCCGCTAAATAATCATTTACGTAAAGTTTCTCAAAGGATTTAACAACGATCGTTGGCACTCCTTGTAAGGCAGCTTCACGTGCAATTGTTCCTCCAGCGCTTACCACAAGATCTGCTCGAGAAACTAGACTAGCAGAGTCAACAAACTCCTTCGGAACGATTAAGCCTTTTTCAGATCGCCTTTGATATCGCGGCAAAAATACAACATTACCCAAAGATGTCAACTTTTTGGCTAACCTTCTTGTCCAGTCGCTTATCCCCCTCGTGTAAGCCGCCTTCTCTTCAAGCTGCCTGATCACGATTAATGGTCTGTCATAAGAGTATCTGATTTCAGGTTTGAAATTCTTTATCCACGCGACTTCATCCACACCGTCAAACCAAAAAATCTTTTTTACTCCATAACCTTTCACTGAACTTTCAGGAAGGGCTTTTGAAACCACAAGGAAGTCGATTAAAGGCATTGTTAATCTGTTAATTGCCTCAGCATGTACGGTGTCGTGTGTTGAAATAATCGGAATCCCTAATCCGAAGGCCACTCTACACAATTCAACAGAACGATGTGAAATAGCTACATCAGGAGTCTGTTCCTCAAACATTTTACAGAACTTTAATTGCCGCTTCAAGCTTTCCTTAAGCCTTGACATAGGTGATCTTGGGTCATATCTGCCAACTACAATAAAATCCTCTTTTAACAACCTTGCCAATGCAACGGTGTCTGGATGAACTCTAGTAGTTAAAATAACTTTATGCCCTAATGCTCGAAGTCTTCTCGCTATAGCAACTCCATAACGCACTTGTTTCCCCGTGCAAGCATCATACCAAACCCGCATTATTCACACCAACAATACATCTCGCCAATAATCCTGCCATCTTTAACTAGTTTTGCTGGTGCGTCTATGTGGCGTATCCAATAAACATTCTCCGGCAAAATATTATATTTTGGCATTTCTGGGATGCTTTCCTTAAAGGCAAGTTTAACATATAAGTATGGAATGTTCGCATAACAATCCCCACGTAAAACTTTACTGGCATAGGAGAAGAAAAAGGATGTTGTAAACATTCTGGCAGCATTAATCTCCGTAACACATGGAACATCATCTCTATTCTCCTTTAGATCCACACATGCAATTCCATTAAAGTTCGGGTCTATGGCGAGGACAGCTTCTGTTGCGATTCTATTCACATTTTCATCATGTATTGTTCTTTGAACTGCGGGCGTGCCAGTTATTCCAGATGGAGCCAAATGGGGATATATGTATTCTAGGCGTTCCCTAGCCATGGATGTTACAAGCTCCCCGTCTTTCCAGAGGCTGTGGAAGCCGATGTTTCTTCCCGGCAAGTGTTCTTGGGCTATGAAGTCCCATTTCATGCCCCGAGCTTTCCAGTAGCTAATCCATGAAAGGGCTGTCTCCCTATTATGGGCTGGCGTGCTGCCCCTTCCGCCAGCTCCATGCCTAGCCCTTATCCAAATTGGGCTTCCAAGCTCTTCAAAAGCCCTGTCCAAGTCCCGTTCGCTGCGTATCTCCAGCGTTTTGGCAACAGGCACCCCCTTCTCCATCCATATTTTGGCTGATTCAAGCTTGTCCTGGCATATTTTCACGGTTCTCTTAGATGGCAGGAAAACGTTCGCCTCAATTTTCTCTCTATTCTCCGAGACAACCGCAACCTCGGCGTCTGTTTGTGCATGTAAGAAATCAATTCTCTCCCTTCGGATAATCTCATTAAGCCTATCAATGTAATTTCCAGCCTCAGCCCTTGGAACCAAATACTTCCTCTCGGCGGGGGCTAAATGGAGGAAATGCTCATTAGCCTCTGTGCCTACAATGAAAAATTTCTCCGGGGCTATACGAAGGGACATGATAAAATTTATTCCAGCCGGACCG
>CAZAPQ010000008.1:0-22965 GCA_964487415.1 uncultured Candidatus Bathyarchaeia archaeon
TAAAAGATTGCGTATTATAAATCAAAAACTGCCGCTTCCGCTTGAAGCGCGAACCCAAGTGATTGGCGGGCCCGAGGGGATTTGAACCCCTGTTCTCCGGCTTTCTCCTAAACATTGCCTAACCGGAGGCTTACGCACCACCGTGGTTCACATGTGGTTCGGCGCCTTTATCCTTGCTGGGCTACGGGCCCAAAAGATTGTAGAGTTTTCGTAAAATTAACGGTTGCTGTTGTCTTCAGAGTCCACGCCTGTTTCTTCTATAAGCTCTTCATTTATCCACCAGGCCCTCTTCTTTCCCATTCTCTCCCCTGAAAAATATTCCACAATGGGCTTTCCAAGCTTTTTCCTGGAGTTTCTTTCAATTCGCCTTAATCTGCTTAGTATCAGCCACCTGTTTGTATTGAGGTGCTTCGCTAATTCCGGGGTTGTCGCCCCTTTATAATGTATCAAATAATCCAGTATCTCATGATCCATTTTATCCGCGCAGAAACTATAGGGATTCACGTCTCCCCGCTCATAAGTTAATAAATCTAAATCTGCGAGGTACTTTCTTATTCGAGAATAATCTTCCTCGAGCCTACTCAATCGCTTCTCAAGTTCCAAAATCTTATCGGTTTTGGGTATTCTTTGCAGTTTCTCCATTATTGCATCCCTTATGAAATTGCTTCTTTCGCCTTCTGGGACTCGGAGAATAATCTCCTTATAGAGTTCTTCAGGTATTTTGACTGAAATAACCCTTAACTCGTTCATGTAGTGTTCCCTACAATATCTAAACGTAAATTTGTTCCTATATCTTTCGGAAATCTTTTAAAGTTCAAAACCAATTTTTGAGTTGTCCTTCCTTTAAGTGATTTAAATGGTTAGAAAAACTACAATTTCGCTAATAAAATGTGATGTTGGATCCCTTGCAGGTCACCATGTTGTCCCTAAACCCCTCCTTGACGTGGGTGAGAAAAAACTGAAGCAGGCCAGAGATGAAGGTGTGATAAATAGCTATTACGTATTTAATGTTGGAGATGACATGCAGTTGCTCATGGTCCATGAGAAGGGCGAATCAAACTCGGAAATTCATAAGCTCGCGTGGGACGTATTCAAAGAAGCCGCTAAAAAGGCCATGAGCCTTAAACTGTATGGTGCTGGACAGGACCTGTTAAGCGATGCCTTCAGCGGCAACATTCGGGGGTTAGGTCCAGGGGTGGCTGAAATGGAAATCGAGGAAAGAGCCTCAGATCCCATAGTAGTCTTTGCCGCCGACAAACCCTCTGCAGGAAGCTTCACCCTGCCGCTATTTCGAATATTCGCTGACCCTATGAACACGGCCGGCCTCGTCATAGATCCAAACATGGCTGGAGGGTTCAAATTCGAGGTCTTAGACACTCTGGAAGGCAAAAGCGTTGTTGTAAAATGTCCCGAAGAAATGTACGAATTAATCGCCCTAATAGGCACTGTTGATAGATATTTAGTCTCCAGGGTTTGGCGCGCAAGAGATGACCTGATATGTGCAACAAGCAGTGTCACAAAACTATCTCTAATAGCGGGAAAATATGTTGGAAAAGATGATCCAGTTATGATGGTACGTGCCCAGCATGGTTTGCCAGCGGTTGGAGAAATTCTTGTTCCTTTTATGCATAGCTACTTAGTGGCTGGATGGATGAGGGGAAGCCATTGGGGGCCACTAATGCCAGTGGGGCTTAAAGATGCTCGATGCACGCTTTTTGACGGTCCCCCAAGGGTTGTGGCCTTGGGCTTTCAGGTTGCAAATGGGAAGATAGCAAGCGACGATGAGGGTAAACCCCTAATTGCAGACTTATTTGATGATCCAGCCTTTAATCTGGCAAGAAAAGAGGCTTTAAAATATGCTGCGATGCTGAGGAATATGGGTGAGTTTGAACCTGCAAGACTGGGCGTAGAAGCCATGGAGTATACCACAATTTCCCAAGTGCTTGAAAAACTTAAAGGCAGATTCAAGCCAATATAGCCACCGGCAGTTTGCTTAAGGGTTTATGGGAAATTCATCTTCACAACGGTGGGGTTGAAAACATAGATATGTACGATGTCGGTTAAGAAAGAGGCCAGTGAAAAATATGAGAATGATTGTGCTAGTCTATGAGTATCCGCCTAAGATTGTTGGTGGCCTAGGAACCTACGCGGCTGAAATAACGAGGAGATTTGTCCTTATGGATCATGATGTTACAGTCTTTACAATGAATGATGACCAGGGAAGCTTGCCGACAAGGGAGATCTGGCGCGGCATAGAAATTCACCGCCCCTTACATATAGATGTTTCAGACTCCCTGCCTGACGTTGTTGCAGACGATGTTAAGAAATGGGGAAGGGGCATCCAGCTTTTCTCGAAAATCTTAGTTTATAATTATCTAAGCGCCTCAAAAATAATTAACGAACTGATAAGGAAGGAGGGCTTTAAGTATGATATTGTTGTTGCTCACGATTGGCTCTCAGTTATCTCCGGAGTGACCATTAAGAAAGAAACGGGGTTGCCCCTTGTTTTCCATGTTCACTCGACGGAAAAGGGGCGAACCCTTGGAAATGGTTCTGAAGTTGTGAGCAACATTGAACTCCGTGGCGCAAAAGCTGCAGACTTAATAATTACAGTATCTCACGCTATGAAAGACGAACTGATAAGCCTCGGCTTCCCTAAAGACAAGATAGAAGTATGCTATAATGGTGTTGACCCGCAAAAATATAACCCAGAAAATGTGAAAGCTGAGGAGACAAAGAAGCTTAAAGAATTTTATGGCCTGAAAGAAGATGACATCATGATACTATTTATCGGCAGACTTGTAGGGGTTAAAGGAGTGGATAAACTGGTTATGGCTATGCCGCACGTCCTAAGCAAGCATCCCAACGCAAAACTTGTGATCGTCGGAGTTGGCGACATGCAGGAATATCTGAAAAATCTGGTTAATACCCTTAAATTGCAGGATGTAGTTCGTTTTAACTTCAACTTCGTTTCAGAAGAGGAGCGCATACTACACTATGCAGCTTGCGATGTGGCTGTCTTTCCAAGCCTTTATGAACCCTTCGGAATAGTGGCGCTGGAGGCTATGAGCATGGAGCGGCCGGTTGTTGTAGGCGCGGCTGGAGTAAGCGGTCTAAGAGAAATAGTTGTACACTCTGGTGAAGATCAATGTGGCTATCATGTGAATGGCAACAATCCTGCGGATATTGCATGGGGAATTAACAACGTTTTAGAAAGTCAGGAGAAAAAAAGATGGCTTGGAAAAAATGGTAGAAAGCGTGTGCTAAATGAGTTTACATGGGATAAAATTGCTGAACGAACTATAGCCATTTATGAAAGGATTTTAAAACGCTAGCATGTCCAAAGTTACGGTGTTAACATTTTGAACTCCGTGCATTCGATGGGCATCCGGAGAAAAATTGCAAGAGAAGCTGCAACACTCCTTTACAAGGGAATCGAAAAAGAGTATATGCAGGCAAAACTGAAAGCCGCTGAAACCCTAGGCGTTTATCTTTTGCCAACAAACCTAGAAATAGCATTAGAACTTGATAGGATAGCTGAGGAGAATGAAGGTCCAATGCGGCATAAGCGCTTAATACACATGAGGCAAGAAGCCTTAAAACTCATGAGGCTCCTCGAGAATTTTAATCCAACTTTGGTCGGAAGCGTGTGGCGCGGAACAATAACCCGCGACAGCGACATAGACATCACCGTTTATTCTGACGATCCGAAAGAGGTGCTGGAACTGTTAAAGCCACATTTTAAGATCCTAAAGACAGAACCCGCAGCCGTTGTGAAGCATGGGAGAACAATACTCTCCTTCCATATACTCTTGGAGCTTCCGTCAGGCGAGAGGGCGGAAATAACAGTACGCGGCACAGAAGAGATGAACATGCGAGAGCGCTGTGAAATATATGGTGATGAGATAGTTGGACTTAAAACATGTGAGCTGGAGCATCTGCTCAAAACAGACCCTGCCAGAAGATTTGTTCCCTTCTAAGTTTTCTACAAGGCCCTAAAGCTAATGTTAAATATACCGATTTCCAAATAATATGCTAGAGGCTAAACTTTGAAGGTGCATCTGTGGAAATAGACATAGAAACGCTTAGAAAGCTTTTTCCCAGTCTTGCTAAGGAACTTGAGTCTGGAAGGAACAAGATTGCAATAAACTCTGTGAGAACAGACACTAACGCAGGTGAAAAGGCTGCCACTAGGGACTTGTTCGCCAATTATAACCCCGATGTTATCGACTTCATAAGAAGATGTGACACTGAAGATCAGGCAATGGAAATAATTGAATATATGGAGCGAAGAGGCGATATTGGAATGGAGTATGCCGAGAAACTGCGGAAACAACTTAAAGATAAAGGTGTAAGAAGCTTCGGTCCCAAAAAGGAGGACGGCTATTATTTTAAACGTGCAGGGCTCTGTAGACGGTAGCATAATCACGAAATTGGAAGCCCAAATTCTAAAGGTTAAATATTGAAAGATATCTTCTTAATTAAAGCCAGACCCCAAAATTTGGAGGAGATCGGTTGAAAACAAAGATTTCGGAAATGCTTACGTTGGCCGCGGCTTTGTCATTGATCCTAACTATAAATGTAATTAATGTTGAATCCGTGAGAGCTGAAGTTTCAGAAAACTATTCAATCGAGCGTGTCAGTCATAAAGTAGGAATCCTATATAACGGTTACATCGTTATAAACGATACCATCAATTTAAGTGGAACACCTCCAGAAAGTTTTCTAATAGGGTTCCCACAGGAATATGGCGCCTCACTTGTCAGTTGTAAGGCATACAACCCATCAAACTTAGACCAAACTTTTCAGGTAACCCTTAACGTTCAACTGGGAGACAGAAACTTCTACGGAGTTAAAGTTGATCTTTTAGGTCGGTCTCCACAAGTTTTAACAGTTATCTTCGTTCTATCAAACAGCCTTATATCGCGTGATGCTCAAAACAGGAGTTTGTACACGGTGAATTTTCCTGCATACCCGGTCCTCACAAAAACCGCCTCCATGTGTAATGTCTCCATAACGTTGCCGAAGGGTGCCACATATGTTAATGGAACAGTTGAGGGGCTTAATTACACAAAATTGGAGCTGTCAGCTCTCACGTATAACCCTGCAAACATAACCTTCATGCTTTCAGGCGACAGTATATGTCTATTCACGGTTAAAGAGTTCAAAAGAGTGGTAAGTATAAGCGGCACTGGCGACATTGAGGTTACAGAAAGCTATTACATTAGCAATCGCGCAGATGAGAAAATATCATCTATAGCTGTGGTTTTGCCTCCTAACGCCTCAAACATAAGAGCAGAGGATGAATTTGGAAGGAAGGCTGGGACACCGGCTAAGGTTGAAGCAACCACAAACCGATATAAGGTCAGCTTTTTAATGCCCGTTGACATTGGCAAATTTACTAGGTTCGCTGTTAAATATAAGCTGCCAAAGGAGATCTATGTTAAACAGGATGGCTTAAATTTCGAAATAATCCTACCAGCATTCCAAGATTTTGATTACTATATTGAAAAGGCATCCATAATATTCGCATTTCCAGAGGGCGCTGAGGTTGCGCAACTAAGCTGCAATAATGGCTTGCCGACCACTTTATCCCAGGAAGGACTTGTATGGAAGGGTGTTATATACACGCAAGGAGCTTCCTATCTGGATGCTTTCAACATAAAGATTGCTTATAAATATAATCCGTTGTGGCTATCTTTCCGCCCCACTTTGTGGATTTTTACCTTGGCAGCCTTCGGAACTATTGTAGTTGCCATCATAAAGAAAACCCAAAAGCCAGCTGCTAAGCCTGCTGAACTCGCTGTTGCCGCTAAGGCAGTAGAACTTGTCTCAGGGGATGTTGAATCATTTATAAACTTTTACGAGGAAAAAAGGCGGATACTCTCCGAAATTGAAACCCTTGAAGCAAGCCTTCGGAGGGGTAGAATTCCAAGGCACACATACAAGGTGCGAAAGAAGACACTTGAAACACGTTTAGCAAGTGTATCCAGAAGTCTCGAGGATTTAAAGCTTAAGTTAATAGCGGCCAGCGGCAGGTATGCTGATTTAATGTTTCAATTCGAGAGGGCTGAGGCGGATATTGCTGAGGCTGAAGCGAAGATACGCGATGCTGATGCACGGTATTACAGAGGTGAACTCTCTCTTGAAGCTTACCGGAAAATCATAGAAGAATACGAGCAAAAGAGGGATGATGCTGAAGCTAGAATAAGCGGAATTCTCGTGAGACTTCGTGAAGAAACGCATTAGTTCCACCTAAAAACTTTTATTTTACTATTCCTTTGAATGGGAATCTGCTCGGAGAGGAGTTGCGTGGTAAAAATAATTGTTGATAACGACAAATGTACGGGATGTGGAACATGCGTAGACACCTGCCCAGTTGGAGTGTACGAACTAAAAGACAACAAATCGGTTCCAGTGAAAGTTGAAGAATGTCTAGTTTGCAGGGCCTGCGAAGCCCAGTGTCCAGCAGGAGCAATTCAAGTTATCGAGTGACCTTATCGCACTTCTATTTTTATCGTACGACAAGCTAACACCCATTTTATTGGAGAGCTAGAAATATATTTTCTAAGTATTTCCTCAAGGGCATATTGTTTTTCTTCGCCAACCTCCACAAAGCCTTGCTTACGCCAGTGGCGTATTGAACAGCCTTTTTAGGGGCGTTGGCTATCTGAGAGGGCACTCCCGCCGTCTCGGCGGCTTTGCGAAGTGCAATTTTTCTAAGTCCGTTTCTGGGTTCAATTTTTAACTCTAAAGGCAATTTTAAAGCGAATTCCACAAGCGGGCTTGCAGCAAATGGTAAACGAAGCTCTATATTGTGGAAACTGCATATTTTGCAGTCTCTTTCGAAGTTGTTTTCATACATATGCTTAATGTCGTCTAAAATCTTTCTTTGGACATATTCCTCACCATGCTGTAGATAGGCGTTCAGATACCGCATGTAACCGCCAAAAAGCTCGTCGGCACCCTGCCCAGCCAACAAAACTTTAAAACCCATTTCAGCAGCCCTTTCAGCGGCCCAAAAAATGGGTATTCCAATAGCCGCTTTGGTCGGATCTGAACCTTCGATTTCCCATAAAACCTTGGGGAGGCTCTGCTCCACATCCCCTTCTTTATAAAGATAAACATGAAGGGGTATGCCAAGCAGATCGGCGGCTTTTCTGGCTTTATCTGTTTCAGGCTGCCCTTCAAGGCTTACATGAATCAAATGAGCATTTAATCCAGCCCTTTTAACGAGAAAAGCTATTAAACTGCTGTCTAAACCTCCGGAAAAGGCTACTGCAACCTCATCTAAGCCCTGAACCCTCTCCCTCGTTGAGCGTTCCAAGAGCGCCGCCAAAGCTCCGGCAGCCTCATTCAAGTCTAAGTGAATTTTGCCATACCCCTTGAGAATTTTAACCCCCCTTATAGTCTGGCTTTTCTTGTCGATGATTGCGATGTGGCCGGGTGGAAAGGATTTCACATCTCTAAGGCCTATTTTCCATAGCGCCTTACACTCAGATGCGGCGGCGAATATTTCCTCATTTCCCCCATAATACAGGGGATACAATCCTAAGGGATCTCTGCCCACGATAAGCCTTTCATCATCCGCTATCGCAAATGCAAAACCTCCCTCAAACATCTTGATAATGGCTTCCGCATTTTCCGCCCAGCGCGGCTCTCTTTTGTCTCCGATTATGATATTCCAGTCAATGGGTTCAGGTGGACTGTAAACTCTACCATCAAAAACCATTGCCGCCCTTTCCAGCATGAATAGTTGGGGTCTGTCCCATGGCATAATCTTAACAAAAGCTTGCCCCACAGCCGTGCATCCTCTTAGATTTTGGGCTTCTAAAAGTTCTGGGCTGGGTTTTACCTCTAAGTCGCTGGTTGAAGCCAGTCCGAAGGCGTTGGCTCCTTTATGTTTTAAGCTCTCCAGCATAGCCAGCGCTTTCTCAGCGGCATTGTTCCCTTTTCTTTTCAGAACGGCTACTATTGCCCTCATGTCCCTCTGATTGGTAAAGCATTAAATCTTTAATAGCTATTCTTTCTTCGAGGGACCTATATTGCCCATCCTCCCAATAGATACTGCCCGTTATGGAACACCGGAAATGCGGAAAATCTTCGAAGAGGAAACAAGATTTCAAAGGATGCTGGATGTTGAAGCTGCCTTGGCATGGGCGCATGCAGAAGTTGGAAACATACCGCGCAGAGATGCTGAAAGGATAATAGCTGCAGCTTCCATAGAACATGTCAAGATCTCTCGTATAAGGGAGATTGAACGGGAAATCAAACATGATGTGGCTGCTTTAGTTAGAGCGCTAGCCGAAGCCAGCGGATCCAGCGGAGCCTATGTCCACCTAGGCGCCACGAGCTATGACATCGTTGACACCGCCACGGCATTACAGTTGAAAGAAGCCCTAGACCTTATAGAAAGAAGGCTTAACGATTTAGAGAAAATTTTGATGGAAAAGGCTTTGCAATATAGAAACACGCTGATGATGGGGAGAACTCACGGGCAGCACGCCTTGCCCATAACCTTGGGTTTTAAATTCGCCATTTGGATGCGTGAAATTTCGAGGCACATTCAAAGGATTCGACAATGCAAGGATCGGGTTGTGGCTGGCAAGATGAGCGGGGCTGTGGGCACCCAAGCCGGCCTGGGCGAGTATGCCTTCAAGATTCAGGAGCTTGTTATGCAGAAGCTTGGAATTAAGCCGGCGGATATATCCAGTCAGATCGTACAGAGGGATCGCCACGCCGAATTAATTTGCATTTTAGCCCTAATCGCGTCAAGTCTCGAAAACTATGCAACCGAAATTCGTGAGCTGCAAAGACCAGAAATAGGCGAGCTCTTCGAACCCTTCGAAGCTGAAAAGCAGGTTGGCAGTTCCACAATGCCTCATAAACGGAATCCCGAAACATGCGAGAGAATCTGCGGCTTGTCCAGAATAGTTAGGAGCCTAGTGGTTCCAGCCATCGAAAATGTTGTAACATGGCATGAAAGGGACTTAACGCAATCCTCCGCTGAACGCTTTATAATTCCTGAAGCATGCATTCTAGTGGATTACATGCTATTCTTGATGAGCAACGTTATCGCTAACCTTCGAGTTGACGAGGAGCGCATGCTGAAGAACATTGAAATAACCCAAGGAAGAGCCATGTCTGAAGCTGTAATGATTGCATTAACGAAAAAGGGGATGAATCGACAAGAAGCCCACGAGCTCCTCAGAAAATTAACTTTAAAAAGTGAAATGGAAAAGCGTCCCCTAAAGGAGGTTCTCCTTGAGGATAAAATTGTAAGTCAAAAACTAAGCGAGAAAGAGATAGATGAGGCTCTTGATCCCAGAAATTATTTGGGAACAGCTTTAGAACAGGTTGAGCTTATGGTAAATAAAACGAGAGATGAGCGTAAAGCTAGAGGGCTTTAAGGTGTCTAGTATTCTGTTAATGCTTTTTGCTGCCATTCCTTCTCTTTTTCAAGCTTCTCCCAAGTTTCCTTCTTAACGAAACCGCCGACCTGCTCCTTAATCTTCTTCGCAAGCTTGGGACCTATTGAAGGCAACTTCGCTAACTCTTCAATCTGAGCATTTTTAATGTCCTCTAATGTTCTATAACCTGCATTGTATAGTATGCGTCCTCTGATCCTTCCAACCCCCTCCAGCCTAACAATAGGAAGAAGTTCCCTCTTAACGCCCTTATCGACTCTTTCCATAAGTTCAAGGGCCAGCGGAGGCACCTCTTTATTTCTGAAAAGCGCTGCCAACTCATTCGTGGCATAAAGTAGCCACTTTGCATTCTCAACTATTCGATAAAGGTCTCCTGGCTGAACCCTAAACTGTTCTATGATTCCGTCCTCGCTTACCTCTTCAATCCATGCTTTAAGAACCATCGCCGTTTTCACCTCGCCTAGAAACTCCTCATACATTATTCGATCATCCCATTCGCTGGGCACCTCGACCAGAAACTCATCCCTATGCTCTTCCATAAACACTGCAACCTTATCCAACTCGCTTGTAGAGGGCCGCATTAAAGGCCGCATGTCCGGCGTGTGGGCGATCATTTGGAGGAGACTTAATTCCGTTAGGACGGCTGGTTTTTGCCTCAAAGAGTTCCTGATTATAACTGCCGATATGGGGTCTATGTAGAGTTCGCTTACGCGTTTTCCAAATCTTGTAGCGTAAATGTTTTCTCCGCTGACATAGATCATCTCCTCATCGTAGAGATACTTGAGGATTCTCGCTATGATGTTCTTCATGGCGCTTACGCTGTATTGGTGTGCATAGAAGGTTCTGCCGAAGAAATCATAAATTCCATACTCCGTGTGGGCATATTCTGCCGCGATAGTTGCGAGTACATGGGTTCTCAGCACCCTCTCAACGGCCAGTTTTGACCATATCCGCTCAGGCTTTGCCAGAACATAATTCTCCATTAAATAATCTGCCTCGTCATCTGTTCTAGCTATCAAAATGGCTTCCCCGATCTTATCATATCTGGGTCTGCCGGCGCGTCCGGACATTTGCTTATACTCTAGAACGCTTATTGGATAGTATCCATAACCCGGCTCATACCTCCTGTAGTCCTGGATTATGACGGCTCTTGCCGGGAGGTTCACACCAAATGCCAGAGTAGGCGTGGCTGTCAGAACCTTAATTTTTCCTTGCCTAAAAGAATCTTCTATTATTTTCCGGTGCTCACTTCCCAAGCCAGCATGGTGAAAGGCTACCCCACACTTAACAAGCTCTGCCAAAAGCTCGCTTATTCGAGTCTTCTCGCCGGAAGCCAATATCTTTTCGGCTTCCCGCTCCAAAGCCCTCTTCATAGACTTTGATAGGGCTTCGCCTATCTTGGCAGCGGCTTTTCTTGCAATGGTGACGGCATTCTTCCTGGTAGAAGCGAAAATCAGAGCCTGTCCGCCGGTTTTAACGGTGTTTAAGGCCAGATTTATTGCCATATTTTTGGTTTCCCGCTCTATCTTCCTAGCTTCTCCATTCTTAAATTGAATTTCATCGTGGAGTAAGACGCCCTCCTTAAGCACCACGGGACGCCATTCCGTTGTCACATAATCAGCCTTCAGCCACTCTCCAATTTCTTCCACATTGCCTATTGTTGCGCTTAAAGCCAAAACCTGTATATCAGGACTTATCTGCATCAGCCTTGCCAACACAACCTCGAGGGTGGGCCCTCTCTCCACATCATTTAGCAGATGAACTTCATCTGCAACAACTAGCGAGATTTCATCCATCCATTTTGCCCTATGTCTCAACAGCGAATCCGCCTTTTCATTTGTTGTCAGTATAATGTCATACCTCTCCAGCCAGGGATCCGAACTGTCATAGTCGCCTGTTGATATGCCTACGCTTACCTTTCCTCCATACTTTTTTGTTATAACAGAGTACTTCTTAAACTCCTCATACTTCTCGCTGGCTAAGGCCCTTAGGGGGGCTAGGTACAGAACTTTTCCATTTCTTTCAAGTACATGCTTTAAGGCGCAAAGTTCGGCTATCAGAGTCTTGCCTGAGGCTGTTGGGCTTGCCAGAACAAGATTTCGTCCCTCAAGAACTCCGGCTTTTATTGCCTCTTCTTGGGGAGGATAGAGCTCTGTAATTCCCGATTTAAGTAGCACTTCCTTAACGGATTCTGGGATCGGCAAATCTACAATATTCACTTAAACACGCCTTTCACTCTTTCCATGCAGAATAAAGGCAAATATTAATTTAAATTTAACAACGTTAATAATGAAGCATTTGTTCCAGAAAATCCGCTAAATGCGTTTTTATAGGTTTAGGCTTATTATAATTTTATGTGGTCGAGGTAGAAGCATGAATGGGAGCGTCAGGGAGCTTTTAAAAGCCCATGAAGGCCTAAAACATGAAGTCTATTTAGACATTGAAAACTCCAGCACCGTTCCAAAGGAAGTTGTCGACTTTATGCTATCCTATTTCAATCAAAAAGCCTATGGAAACCCAACATTAACCCATAAACCTGGATGGGAAGCCTTTGAGATCATAATGGAGTCGGCACGTGAAATAGCGACTTTCCTTGGATGTAAAAACCTTGAAGAAATAAACTTCACTCCCGGAGAAACGGAAGCCAACAATCTAGCCCTCTTAGGCTCAGCCCCACATTTGAAAGATAGGGGCAGGGAAATTGTAATATCCGAAATAGAGCCCCTAAGCGTTATGCATGTGGCTGAAATGCTCAGCCGTCACGGCTTTTCTGTAAGAAAGATTCCCGTTGACAATGAGGGTTTTATAAACCTTGAAAGGCTAAAAGAGGCTGTAAGCAAGGAAACAGTTCTTGTTAGCCTTTCATCCGTCAACCATGAGATTGGAACAATACAACCCATAAAAGAGGCTGTTGAAATAGTTAAGGACAAAAATCCACAAGCCATCTTCCATACAGACGCTTGTGATGCCTATGGAAAAATTTCCTTCAACGTACAGGATCTCGGCGTAGATCTAGCAACAATAAGCAGTTACAAAATTCTCGGCCCGAGAGGAGTAGGCGCCCTATATGTGAAAGAGGGCGTTAAGGTTGAGAGGATTTTGGAAGGTCAGATAGGAACGCAGAAGCTTTGGCCAGGGGTTGAAAATACTCCGCTGATAGTTGGTTTTGCAAAGGCCTCTGAATTGGCATTTAGAAACTTCAAAGAGAATGTGGAGCGCATGAGAACTCTAAGGGACAAGCTTATAGATGGCATACTCACGAAAATATCGCATACAGTGCTGAATGGACCTAGGGGCGAGAAAAGAGCTCCGGACAATGTGAATGTAAGCTTTTTAGGATGTGAGGGTGAGGCTTTAACAATAGAATTGAGCCTTAATGGAGTTTATGTTTCAAGCGGAAGCGCCTGCACGAGGAGGGTGCTTCAGCCAAGCCATGTCCTCGTTGCCATTGGGCGAAAATATGAGGAGGCCCACGGCAGCATTCTAATGAAAGTCACCAGATACCATGCCGACGTGGATATAGATTATGTTCTAGACGTTTTGCCAAGGGCCGTGGAAAGGCTGAGAAAAATAGCTGGTTCCATGGGGGTTGGATAGCTTGTCCCGTGTCCCTCTACCGTACAGTCAAAAAATACTTGAACTTTTCAGGAATCCCAAAAACCTGGGCAGAATGGAGGACGCCACAGTTTCGGCTGTAGCGGGAAATCCTGCATGCGGCGATATGATAACCTTCTACCTTAAAATTAACGATCAGGACATTATCGAGAAGGCGACATTTGAAAGTTATGGATGCGCCGCAAACATAGCGACCTCAAGCATAGTAACCGAGAAAATAAAGGGAATGAAACTTGAAGATGCGTGGAAAATCACATGGAAGGAAATAGCTGAAGAGGTTGGCGGCCTCCCAGCTGTGAAAATGCACTGCGGAATTTTAGCGGTGGGCGCATTAAAAAGGGCCATCAGAGAATATTACAGGAAAAAGGGAACATCGCCAACATGGCTGTCTTCAGAGCTAACCTTCGAGGAGAAACAGGCCCTTGAAGAGGAGGAGCTGGCGAGAATTCTTTCAAAAAGGCTGAAAACAACAGAGGGAACCTGATGTTTGAACCCCGCAAAATTAGAGAAGATTTCCCAATTCTAAAACGCAAGATAAATGGCCATCCGCTGGTTTACTTTGACAACGCGGCGACATCCCAGAAGCCAATACAAGTGATCGAGGCTGTTAGAGAGTTCTACGAGAAACACAACGCCAATGTCCATAGGGCAATCCATACAATATCCCAAGAGGCCACAGAACTATATGAAAGGGCCCATGAGGAAGTGGCAAAGTTCATAAATGCAAGGGATATGGAAGAAATAATCTTCGTCAGGGGAGCCACAGAAGCCATTAACCTCATCGCATATTCTTATGGGCTTAGGAATTTGGGACAAGGCGATGAAGTTTTAGTTTCGCTTATGGAGCATCACAGCAACATTGTTCCCTGGGAAATAACCTCAAAAATAAAGGGTTTCAAAGTCAGGTACATAGACGTAAAAAGCGACGGCACCCTAGACTACGAATCTCTAGAGCAAACCATATCAGAGAAAACTAAGATAGTTTCTATAACCCACGTGTCCAACGTTACTGGAGTCATAAATGACATCAAACGCATTGCAAAAATAGCCCATGAACATGGTGCATTATTGGTTGTGGACGGAGCTCAATCTGTTCCCCATATGCCAGTGGATGTTAAAGACCTAGACGCGGACTTCCTTGTTTTCTCGGGTCATAAAATGCTGGCGCCTACTGGAATAGGAGTGCTATATGGGAAGATTGATCTCCTTAAGGAGATGGCGCCTTTCCAGGGAGGTGGGGAAATGATTCGCGAGGTTTCCTTTAATCCTACGATGGGCCGATGCAACATTTCATGGAATGACCTTCCATGGAAGTTTGAGGCCGGGACACCTGATATAGGTGGCGGTATTGGCCTCATGGCCGCCGTAAGGTACCTGAGGGGCTTGGGAATGGATAATGTATACTGCCACGAATGCGACTTAATAGGGTACGCTCTGAAACGCGTGCAAGAGCTGAGAAAAATCAAAATTTACGGACCTTTGGAGATTACGGGCAAATGCGGAATAATCCCGTTCAATATGGAGGGCTTCGATTCCCATGATGTTGCCCTCTTCCTAGATAGCTATGGAATTATGATTCGAAGCGGCTACCATTGCGCTCAGCCTCTACATCAGAGGTTAAACGTCCCATCCTCTGCGAGGGTTAGCTTCTACATTTACAATACGCGAGATGAAATCGACAGGTTTATCGAAGTTTTAAAGGAGTTGGAGCAACTTTAATGGTGAACATGGAGGATTATATTGCTCGGATAGAGGAAACCTGCGGTGAGGAAAAGCACTTTATCGTATTTTTGAGACATGAAAAGAAAGATGAAGCTTTAGCCAAAATCCTGAAACGAGCGCAGATTGAAAAATCGATTTCTTCAGCGATTTTTGAATTAAATTTTAGGGGCGTCCCTCTAAGGGCCTATGTTAGTGGCAAAATCCTGGTTAGAAATTTGAAGGATAAGAACGCGCTTTTGGGGATATTATCTGAGTTATTGCAGTGAATGTGTCTCATTATTGTATAGTAAGACATAATAATGTTTTTCTATGAGACAAACGATATTTCCCAAAGTGGGATTTGATCATGCGACAGAGCTTAAACACCTGAGGCATCAACCGCGGGACTATGGTATGGAAACAAATAATATGGATCAAAAAGGCTTTGATTTGCTCAAAATTCGCATCTTAAAAGCGATAGGCCTTAGATGTGGATATTACCGTGAAAGCTACATCCAGCGAAGGATAAAATACCGAATGCGCAAATTAGGAATCAACAGTTACTGGGAATATTGGCGATACCTCAGCGCCCATGACGATGAGTATGAGTATTTAATAAGGCATCTGGCCATAAATTATTCTACATTTTTCAGAGACCCTGACGTTTTCCACTATTTTCAAAATTACATACTACCAGATATCTTAGCGAAAAAGAAATCTTTAAGAATTTTAAGCGCTGGTTGCGCGAGCGGTGAAGAGCCGTATACCATTGGCATAGTCATTAATGAAGCCTTAGGGCCTCGTTTAGCTGATTTTTACATACGCATATTCGCTGTCGACATCGATAGAGAAGCTGTTGAAAAAGCCAAGCTGGGTGAGTACAGCGAAAAAGACCTAGCTGGAGTAAACAAAAACATAATCCAAAGATATTTTGCGTGTTATGGCAATATTTTCAGAATCAATGATAATGTTCGCCGCCTCGTTCGGTTCACCGTTGCAGATTTAACTCAGAATCTACATTACCAGAATTTGGATATAATATTCTGCAGAAATGTGCTTATATATTTTGATAAACCCGGACAGGAACATCTGCTAAAGAACTTTTACAATGCATTAGCCAATGATGGCTATCTGATACTTGGAAAGGCTGAACTGCTTCCAGAGGATTTTCAAAAGAAATTCAAGTGCATAAACCCTGACCTAAGGATCTACCAGAAGATTACACCTTCGCATGAGAATGTCACATCAATTCACACACACAATCAAAAATTAGGGGCTTAAGAATTATCAAGTATGCATAGAAAACAATGGTAGGTGCGGATTTGTCGGTAGATCTAAACCAGTATAAACAGCTTTTCATCGAGGAGGCGCGGGAACACATTGACAATTTAACTAAGGGCCTACTAATGATAGAGAAGGATCCATCAAATATCGAAGCCATAAACAACCTCTTCCGTTCAGCGCACACCCTGAAGGGATCATCAGCGATGATGGGTCTAAAGGACATCGCCACGCTCACCCACGCTATGGAGGACGTCTTTGACGGTTTACGTAAAGGTGAAAAGGTCACCACGGATCTTATTAACGTACTTCTGGAATGCATAGATGCGCTGACCTACAGGCTTGATAAATGGCAAAGCGGAATAGCGGATGAAATTGATGTTAATCCGCTTTTACAGAAACTCAAACTTTTCTTGAACCGTGAAACATCCGGCAAAGAAGAATCGCAAATGAAGGTGGAAAAGCCGCAAAGGACGAAGGGGGCAAAAAAGGGTAAAGCTGATGTTCCCATTTTTGAGGTTAAGGTAAAGCTTAGCAAGGATTGTGTTTTTAAGGCTGTTAGAGCACGCATGATAATTGAGCGTCTCTCATCGAAAGGCGAAATAGTGAAGATAAACCCAAGCCTACGGGATATAGAACTTGAAAAAGTTGGAGATGAAATAGATATTTTTGTAAGGAGCAACGCGTCCGAAAAGGAGCTTAAAGAACATGTTGAATCCATTTCTGAGGTTGAACAAGTGCAAGTTATTCCTGCAGGTTCAAGCCTTGAAGTTGCGGGGACACAAGCATTTGATACGGATGAAGGTTTAAGACTGCAAGATTTTCGTGCTGCACAGACGGTTCGCATCCACTTTAAGCAATTGGATAAACTCATGAATCTTGTCGGGGAGCTTATCATAAATAAAATAGCTCTTCGCCAATGTATTTCCGCTAATATGTATGAAAGCCTCAAACGCATAGCTGGAAACATAGACAGACTCGTTACGGAACTTCAGGATCTCGTGATGCAAATTCGCATGGTTCCCGTCAGCCAGATATTCGACAGGTTCCCAAGACTTGTCAGGGACCTATCGCTAAAAAGGGGCAAAAAGGTGGACCTTTTAATGGAGGGCAGGGACATTGAAATGGACAGAACAGTTTTGGATGAAATAGGAGAACCTCTGGTTCACCTAATCAGAAATTGTATAGACCACGGAATCGAATACCCTGAGGAAAGGCTAAAGAAAGGTAAACCGCAGAATGGCACCATAAAGCTCTCAGCACGTCGTGAGGGCGATCATGTTATTATAGAGGTTGAAGATGATGGAGCAGGCATAGATCCCAAAGTTATCAGGGAAGTTGCTATGGAAAGAGGCTTCATCTCTAAGGATGAAGCCGACAAAATGAGCGAAGATCAGCTGATCAATCTAATATTCATACCAGGCTTTTCCACAGCAAAGGAAGTCACTGAAACCAGCGGTCGTGGAGTTGGAATGGATGTTGTTAAAACAAAAGTGGAATCCTTAGGTGGAACTGTTCAATTAAAGACCGAGGTTGGCAAAGGAACGGTTGTGACCCTTAAGCTTCCATTGACTGTGGCAATAATTAAGGCGTTGCTGGTTGAAGCTGGCGGGCAAACTTTCGCCATTCCATCATCGCAGGTGTCTGAGGTTGTTCGTATAAAAAAGAGCGATGTAAAGAAGCTTGGGCTTGTTGACGTTGTTGAGGTGCGCGGTAAAGTTGTGCCGCTGTTAAGGCTTAATGATCTATTGAATATAAGAAATACACTGCAATCTGAGTATTATGAGATCGTAATAGCCAATGTTGATAGGAAGGGACGTAAATATGGCTTGGCTGTTGACTCTATTCTCAGATTACAGGAAATACTTGTTAAACCATTAGACCTTATGCTTTCGTCACTTAGAGGATTCGGTGGGGTTACAATCCTTGGCAGTGGTCAAGTTGTTTTAGTTTTAGATGTTCCAAAATTAATCGAAAAAGAAAGGTCACAACTTTGATGAAACAGTGTTAACGATTAAGGAAGAGAATATTGAGTAATGTGTATTATGACATAAGATTTTTATTTTCATTTTACTTTTACTTATCTAAATCTAAATCTGACTATGATAGCGAGGTGTAACATTGGCAACCGTAATGATAGTTGATGACGCCGCTTTCATGAGAGCCCTTCTAAAGAAGATTGTGCTTCAATGTGGGCATAACGTGGTGGCCGAGGCAGGTAACGGCGACGAAGCTATAGAAAAGTTTCAACAATATAAGCCAGACATTATCTTGCTCGACATTATTATGCCTCCGGGAGGTAAAACCAAAGACGGCATTGATGTTTTAAGGAAGATAATGGATATTGATCCTGCAGCGAAAGTAGTTATGTGCAGTTCTATGGGTCAGCAAGCCTTAGTCTTTGAGGCTTTAAAGTTAGGAGCAAAAGACTTTATAGTGAAACCATTTCAGCCTCAAAAAGTAATGGAAGTATTGAATAAATGGTGTTGAGGCGCGTATTTTGGATAACCCTTCTTCAAGAAATGTGGCTAAGATTCCGATTACTTACAATGCAACAATACCTTCCGTGATGCTGCATGAACAGGAGGAAATTCGTGTTAACATGGCTTGTATGAAAGTTGGAAACACTCCACAGTGGCTTGTTGCCACAGTTGGATCATGTGTGGCTGTTTGCCTATTCGATGGCGTGAAAAAATGTGGTGGCATGGTCCACATAATGCTTCCAAGTGGGGGTAAGGACAAAGACATATTGCCATATAAATATGCGGACACTGCTGTTCCAGCATTGGTGGAATCTCTTCAAAAGATGGGATGTGAAAAGACCGATTTGGTGGCTAAAATTGCTGGAGGAGCAAACATGTTTTACGATCAAAAAATTCACACTGTTAATGTTGGATCAAGAAATGTCGAAGCAGTTAAAAAGAGTTTAGCATACCATGATATTCCTTTAGTAGCTTCTGATGTCGGCGGTATTCACGGCCGAAGGGTGTCCTTTAATGTTTTCACCGGGATTATGGTTGTTAAAAGTTTCAATGGAGAGAAGATATTATGAATGAAAATTCCATAGAAAGTTCAACTAAGCAAGGTTCTATTGATCAGCAAGTTTCTGATTTTGACATTTTGCAGGAACTCGGCAGCATTGGGGCAGGAAATGCCGCAACAGCTCTGTCAGAGATTCTTCAGCAGCCCATAAAAATAGAGCTTCCAAAAATTTACACGCTACCACCACATCTAATTCAGGATTACTACAATTACCACGATAATCCCGTGACAGCCGTTTACTCACAGTTAAGAGGCGAGTTTGACTGTGACATTTTGCTAATTTTTGATAGGGATGAGGAGAAAAAGATAGCCGCATTAATGAATATGATCCCACCGGAGGAAGTTATGCCTGAAACAGCTGCTTCAACCATAGAAGAACTTGGTAACATGCTCATTGGGGCATTCTGGAGTGCCATTTCTAATTTTATTGGCGTGGAGCTTGTTCCCAGTCCACCCCAGAGGGCCACGGATTCTTTCGACGCCATAATTGATTATTTCCTCATCAAACAGGCACTATTTACCAGTATAAGCCTAGTGTTTGAAACTCGGTTTTTAGGGGCTCAAGGTGCGGGCAATTGCATTTTAATAATATTTCTAAGCAGGGAACTTTACAAGATGCTAATAGAAAAGGCTAAAGAATGGTTGCAAGAATCCAAGGTGTAATGTTTGATGCGAACATTTATTCAGTGTTCAGATTCTGAATTAAAAATCTTTTTACCATATTCAGGGCTTAAATGCACAGGAGTGCATATGGCTACATTTATGCGGGCCATTACCTCCATTAAGCCTACCATCGAGTGGCAATTTCAAAAAATATTTGGAGGCATTTGAAATGCCGAAAAATGACGCCTTGCAAATAGTCAACTTCGTAATTGGAGAAGTAAACTATGGCGTTCCAGTAGAGCAAGTACGAGAAGTCAGGGATATGCAGTCTGTGACTCCTGTTCCAGGCGCCCCACCATATGTTGTTGGAGTGACAAACCTTAGGGGGCAGATAATCACCATAGTAGACTTTAGAAAACGTTTAGGTTTACCTTCAAAAAGTGGGGGAGTAAACGAGAAGATAATAATAGTTGAGATGGGCGAATATGCAGTAGGCGTTGTTGTTGATGAAGTTACTGACGTACTGACAATTCCATGGAAGGATATTGAACGCCATATGGAGGTAGCGACGACCATGACTGACTGTGTGATTGGCATAGGAAAGATTGCAGATAAACTTATTGTAATACTGGACTTGGCTAGGCTTATTCTAAAGGGTGTTGAAGAGGCGCCTGTTGTGAACATTGCTTCATCCACTGAAGTTCTTGAGAAAGGTTCCCAAGTTGGCTGATAACTAAAAATTGTCAACTTATTCCGATTCAAATTAAGTGACGCAGATGCCAACACGTGTCTTTGTTGTTGACGATTCTGCCCTTATGCGCAAAATTATCAAGGATCTCATAGAATCCGATCCCGAGTTAAAGGTTGTGGGAACAGCATCTGATGGAATTCATGTGCTGGAAAAACTTGACGTTATAAATCCCGACGTAATAACATTGGATGTTAACATGAAATTAATGGACGGTTTAACAACTCTTAAGTTGATTATGGAGAAACACCCCATTCCAGTTATAATGTTAAGTAACGCAACCAGAAAAGGAGCTGAAGAAACTTTAAAGGCCCTTGAGTACGGCGCCATTGATTACGTTGCAAAGCCATCAGGTGAAATTTCCCTAGACCTTGAGAAAATAAGGGACGAGTTGATCACGAAAATTAAAGCCGCTGCAAAAGCGAAAATTGTTAAGCATGAAGATATAGCCTCAGTGAGTGTTCCTAACGAAGAGACCTTTAAGGAAAATTTAATAGTAATCGGCGCCTCGACAGGAGGACCCCCAGCAATAGAAAAAATTCTAAAGAGTCTCCCGGAGAATACTCCTCCTTTACTTATTGTCCAGCATATGCCCCCCGGCTTTACAAGATCCTTCGCTAGGAGGTTAAGCACTCTATGCAGTTTTGAGGTAAAAGAGGCTGAGGAAGGCGATCAAATTACGTCAGGCAAAGCCCTTGTAGCCCCCGGCGGCTATAACACGATTGTCGGAGAAGATAAAACGGTGCACCTCGTGGATTCGCCGCTGGTGCATGGTATTAAGCCATCTGTAGATTATGCTATGAAAACCGCTGCTGAAGTTTTTCGCTCCAAAACTATAGGAGTGCTTTTGACTGGAATGGGAAGAGACGGGGTTTTTGGCATGATGGAGATAAAAAAGTATGGTGGGAAAACGATAGCGCAGGACGAGGCAAGCTGCACAGTTTTCGGTATGCCAAAGGCTGCTATAGAAGCTGGATGTGTAGATGAGGTGCTGCCATTATCCATGATACCCCGTGAAATAATAAGGCTGTGCTTTTCCTGACATGGGGGGGCTGAATGTTGAGGGTACTTAATGATTCCGGATTCATAACCCACTTATATGGACGGAAAATAGTTCAAATTGGAGCGCATCTCTATGGTTGAGGCTTCACAAGAAAATATCTCAAATTTCGAAGCTGAATCCAAACCAGACACCAACGCTCTACTTTCGGAGAATAAACAATTGAGGGAAAGGATAATTTCGCTTTTGAAGACCTTCATCGAGAAGGCTGAGGGCATATCTGCAAAGGCCGACTTGGCTTTACAAGATGCAGCTATTATGGCTGATCTTGCCTATGGAGCCGAAAAGAACGCTGTTAATGTAGCCCAAATCGCAATGAAGGTCGCGGAGACGGCTAATAATGTTGCTAAAAGTGCAGAAAGCGTAAAAGATTTTGCAGAAAAAGTAGCTGCCGACGCCAAGGTTGCCGTGCAATCCGCATTAAAACTTGCTGAAATGGGCAAAAACACTGCGGATCTATCCCAACAAATGTCGCTTGGCATGCAGCAGGTGAGCACAGCGGCGCAAGAAGTCGCCTCAGGAGCGCAGAAACTAGCATCCCTCTCGCAGAATGCCGCCAAAAGCGTTGAAGCCCTTAAAAAGCTTATGAATAGCGTTGAAGCAGTCGCGAAAGAAGCCTCAGTAGTTAGGGATAATGCCCTAAGCAGATTCCATGAAGCAAGCGAGAAAGGCCAAAAAGGCCTCGCAGCGATTGAAGCAATTAAGGATAATATGGTTAAAGTTTACGAAGCCGTCTCCTCGATGATTAATGCTGTTGAGCAAGTGGGGCAGATGGCAAGCATCATTTCAGATATAGCTGGACAAACTAACATGCTTGCCCTGAACGCGGCAATCGAGGCTGCAAGAGCTGGTGATGCTGGGAGAGGCTTTGCTGTAGTAGCTGACGCCGTTAAAGATCTGGCTGGGCAGTCAAAGGCAGCTGCAGTTTCAGCCATGAATTTCGTAAAAAACATTAAAGACTCTTGTGACCAAACAGGCTCCATAACTGGGCAATCTCAGACTGTTGCAACCGAGGGTGCATCGATAGTCCAAGGCGTGCTCAAGGAATATGATGAAGCGGCAAAAATAATGGATGATATGGCTGAAAAAGTAAGCAAACTTGCTAGCGGTGTTGAACAGGGATTAGGTGCTTTGGACGCTGTTGTCGAAGTAATAGAGGAGGTTGCAAGCGTTGCAGAGGAAAGCTCCTCAGCTGCTGAAGAGTCTTCAGCAGCAATCGAAGAGCAGACGGCAGTATCCGAAAAAATTGCGGAAATAGCCCGAGAAGTATCTAGAGCCGCAGAGGATGTGGCTGAGAGAAACCGGCAGGTTATCGCCCGCGTGGAGGAGGTTGCCAAACTGGCGACGATGGTTGTTGAAGCAGCCTCAAGCGTTGAAAAATGTGCTAAGGAAATTTTAGGGGAAGTGGAGAACATAGGGAAAGCCGCTAATACCATTGTAGACCACTCTACAAAACTGGCAGAAGTCTCAGAGCAGATGAAGAATGA
>CAZAPQ010000009.1:0-13444 GCA_964487415.1 uncultured Candidatus Bathyarchaeia archaeon
TGTTTGGTGGATATTGAATTCGGCTTACGCCGGCAAGGTCTGCGCCTGCATAGGCGCACCAGTTGCAGAGGAAACCTATAATTTTAGGTTCAAAATCCTTTTGTTCGGTCATGCGGCTGCTGCCTCCATCTCCTTGATTATAGCCCTAACCTGGGCGTGGATTTCTTCGGTTGTGAAGTGTCCGAGGTTTATGGCCTTTGTTGGACATGCTGCTCCACAGACACCGCAACCCTTGCATAGAGCTTCAATTACGTGTGCGACTGTTTCGCCATCCTTACCCTTCATTTCAATTGCGCCGTAGGCACATAGAGATTCACATATCCTACATCCACTACATAAACCTTCATCTACACTAGCAACTATTCCCTCCATTTCAAGGGCCTTCTTCGACAATTGTAGCCGCCCCTGCCGCGGCTGCACATGCCTGTGAGATGCTTTCATCAAGGAATTTCGGCGAATGAGCCATGCCCCATAGGAAAACGCCGTCCGTCTGGAAGTCTACGGGCCGAAGCTTCATGTGAGCCTCCAGGAAGAAACCGTCTTTCGTTAATGGCACCTTTAGCATCTCGGCTATTCGTTTATTGTCTGGATTTGGAATTGTTGCAACGCTTAAAACTACGTAGTCCGGCTCCAGCTGAACTTCTTGTTTAAGCACCGGCTCGTAGAATGTTACTTTCAGCCTGCCATTCTCTTTTGTGACTCTCGGTTTCTTTTCATCTGAATAGCTTATGAATATAACACCTTTGGATGCGGCCTCCCGGTAATGCTCCTCCTTAAAGCTGTAACTCTAACATCCTTATAGAGAACGTAAACGTCAGCTTCTGGATTCAACTCCTTAATTTTCAAAGCATTTTTGATTGCTTGCCCACAGCATATACGCGCACAGTTCGGACGTTCCTCATTCCTCGCACCCACACACTGAATCATAACCACCTTCTCAGCCTTGAATTCTCCTTTAGCGATCTTCTCCTCCAGTTCACGCTGGGTTATAACGTTGGGGTCAACGCCGTACAAGTACTCTTTAGGCTTATACTCAACAGCTCCGGTTGCAACAATCACTACGCCATGCTCAACCTCTCTTTCTTCGCCATTGCTAAGCCTGATCTTTGATTTGAAGTTGCCGACGAAGCCGCTTACATCCACAACCTCAGCGCCCAAATAGACGTTTATCAGCTTATTTTCGGTGACAGCCCTAACGAGCTTCCGCAAGTATTCTTGAGGGTTATCGCCCTCAAGTAGATAGTAGATGTTTTGCAATTGCCCGCCAAGCTCTTTCTCGCGTTCCACAAGATGAACTTCGAAGCCTTGATTGGCTAATTCCAGCGCTGCAGTCATCCCGGAAACTCCGCCTCCGATAATAAGCCCTACTGGAGTAACGTTGACCCTCGGGTTTTTCAATGGTTTGAGAAGCCTTGCCTTTGCAACGACGGAGCGGACAAGGTCTTTAGCCTTTTCAGCAGCATCTCTGGGTTCCTGCATATGAACCCAGCTGCACTGGTCCCGGATGTTGACCATCTCGAAAAGGTATTGGTTTAAGCCAGCCTCGCGAGCGGTTTCTCTGAAAAGGGGCTCATGGGCGCGCATATTACATCAAACTCGTTTTTGCTTGGATTTTCAGGATTAACGATAAAAACAAAGCATTCTTCGCCCTTTTTGATAACTCCACTACAGCAGAAGCACCTATGCTCTTTAAGGGCTGTAATTTTCATTCGGAACCCTCAAAGTTTAGAGGGTTACTTCGCTTTTAACATTTTCTAATCAGTTTACATGGCAAGTATGGTGTTAATCCCCGTCCAAAATTAGCCCATCTCGAATATTCTTTTGTCGCCTGCAGAGGACTCGCAGCATCTACAACTTTTGCAGTTGCAGCCTGAAGAAAAGATGTGGGAAATGTCGGGAAAATTTGAGGAACTTAGCCTATTTTCTCCAAAACTTTGTCTAGTTTTACCTTATGGAAGTCTAGGGCTAGTTCTTTTGGCTCCACACCAAGGCTTAGGCTTAGCAGTTCAGCATAATGGATTATTGGCAGGTTATATTCTTCCTTATACGTGGTTTTAATTAACATTTGTCCAAGATCCAGCGTAAGGAAGCAGAAGGGGCAAAGCGTGGAAATGCAGTCTGCTCCGGCGTTGTAGGCGTTTACAATTTTGTCTCTGGTTATGGCTAAGGCTATATCATCAGCATAGCCTCTTAAGGGACCCCCACAGCAGCGCAGTTTATTCTTGTACGGTATGCTTTTTGCGCCCAAGGTCTCGATTAAGGTGTCAAATACGCGGGGACGCTCTGGATCGTCAAAGCGTAGCAGCTCGCTTGGTCTAAGCAGATGGCACCCCGAGAAGGCCGCAACCTTAAGCTTTGAAAGGGGTTTGACTAGGTTCTGCCTAATTTTTTCTACACCCACATCATTTAGGAGTACGCCCAAATAATGTTTGACTTCTATTGTTCCCTTGAATTCCTTTCCAACATTTGACAAAATCTGATTTATTCGTTTTCTTAGCTGCTGATTCTCTTTTAAAAGGTTGTTTGCCATGGCTAGGGACTCAAAGCATCCTACGCAGAGGGTTAAAATGTCCAGGTCGGATTCTTCAGCCAGGCAAATATTATATGCAGATATTGCAAGGCCTGTTTCAAGGTCTATAGATTTAACGGGCGGAGGGGCACAGCATGTCATGTTCTCCAAGTCGATGAGTTCTATTCCAAGCTTTGCTAGGGCTTTTCTGGCTGCAATTTCATATTGTGGCTGACGTGCCGGTATTGTGCAACCAAGAAAAAGCGCATAGCTTGCCATTATTTTCACCCTTTCTTGCTGATTAGCTTATCAAACCCTGTCGCCGCAAGGATTTTTCGTAATTGTTCAACACCGGTGGGCTTAAGGGGTGGGAGACCATAATCAGCTCGCTTCTTCTCCACGAATTTTGAAACAGGAACCACGCGGCCCTCGTTCATAAGGCCATTGGCAAAATCGATGTAAAGCTGGGGGATTTTACCAGCGCGTATGGCCATGTTTCTCAATGCGAAAATTACCTCCGCGATTTCAACTTTTTGGGGGCAACGCTCCTGGCAATTGTAGCATGAAGAGCAGAGCCAAATTGCATCGCCGCTGAGGATTTCATCACTCTCGCCTAAGAGGGCGATTCTAAGGAGTTGTCTAGGATTGAAGCGTTCAGTGGTTTTTGCAACTGGGCAGCTGCTGGCGCATGTCCCACATTGATAGCATGAAGTTATGGTTTCTCCGCCAAGCATCTCCTTCACATTTTTGATGAAGTCGCTGTTTGACTTCCCCCCTCCATCTCTCACAAAATCACCAGCCATTAGAAGAATAATCATGCAATAACCAATGGGCCTAACTTTTCGATTCTTTCACTCATCATCCTAGCAGCTTCGGCGAATTTGTCACCTTCAATGTAGATTAAGTTGAACATTTCAAGGCGATCAGGCTCTATGCCATAAGCAGCCAAAAGAGCCTTTGTTAACTCAACTTTCTTTTTGGCCATCTGGCTTCCAGCTTCGTAATGGCAACCTTCAGGTTTACATCCAACAATCATTACACCCTGAGCTCCTGCTTTGAAGGCTTCAAGAATATGCTGAGCCCTAATTACGCCAGTGCATGGAACTTTCAATGCTCTCACATTAGCCGGATAACTCATGGTCATTCCGGCAGAGTCTAAAGCTGTGCCTCCGCACTCCGAGCAGTATATGGCTAACACCTTGGGCTTGGGCGTCTCGTTAACGGATAGGAGCGCCTTTATTTGTGCAGATATCTGCTTTGAGGTTAGGTGGTTGAGTTCTATGGCGCCTACAGGGCATGTTCCAACGCAGATGCCGCAGCCTTCACACTTCAGCGGTGATACTCTTGCAACAAAATGTCCATTTCCTGAGGGTACAAGGCTTATGGCGCCATATGGACAGGTTACCGGGCAGCATTCGCAGTCTCCGCAATATTCCTCGTTTACATATGCTACCTTCAAGTCCTTTACGATTTTACCCTCATTAAGGAACTTGGCTGCCTTTATTGCTGCCGAGTGGGCATGAAGGGAGGCTGTTGGAACATCCTTTGGGAAAGTTGCGCCTCCACAGATGAGGATTCCCCTTATCTTTGTCTCAGTGGGCCTCAATTTGGAGTTGTATTCCTTGAAGAATCCATCCTTGTCCAGTTCTATGCCCAAGATTTTGGCAAGTTCTTCTGAGCCGTCACTTGGAACCATGGCTGCTGCAAGAACCACAAGGTCGGCTTCCAGCTCTAGGAATCTTTTTAGAATTTCATCTTCAACATCTACGATCAGCGTGTTTGTTGCGGGGTCATGGAGGATTTCAGTGGGCCTTCCTTTAACAAATTTTATTCCCATTTCCCTAGCTTTTTCATAGTAATATTCATGCTCTCTTCCCGTTGTTCTAATGTCTATGTAGCATATGGTTATGTCAGCATCTGGATGGACCTCTTTAATTAGTGCCGCATGCTTTAGGGATATCATGCAGCATATTCCTGAGCAGTATGGGTTCCAGCGTTTATCCCTTGACCCTACGCATTGAATGAAAACTATGCGTTTGGCTTCTTTCTTGTCTGAAGGTCTAATAATCTTGCCGCCTGTGGGCCCGAAGCTATCTATCATCCTCGCAAGTTCTAGGTGTGTTATTACGTCTGGATACTCACCATAATGGTATTCCTTAATTACGCTTGGATCAAACTCCTTAAAGCCCGTTGCAACTATTATGCTTCCAACATTAAGGATTATGGTTTCGGCTTTTTGGTTCAAATCTATGGCATTTGTAGGACATACCTCAACACATTTGGCACATTCATGGAACTTGCAGACCGAACCATCAATCACATAGAGCGGTGGATAGACAATAGGCATGTTCATGTATATGGCCTTACGCGTTGTAAGTTTGGCATTATACTCGTCTGGCACTTCCACGGGGCAAACAGTGGCGCATAAGCCGCAGGCCACACATTTATCATTTACATAGCGCGGTTTCTTTTCTATTGTGACTTTAAAGTTTCCAGGTTCACCTTCAAGTTTTATAACCCTTGAGTTTGTTAAAATTTGCAGATTTGGAATTTCTGATATTCCAGAGCGGTAAATACACTTTCTAGACGTATGGGTTACCGTTTTAAGGTCTGATGTAGGGGATTGAATGCAAACAGCACAGTCATCTGTGGGGAAGAAGCGCACAGCCCTCGCTGCTAACCCGCCTAGGAAAGGTTCCTTCTCGATAAGGTAGACTTGGAAGCCCATATCGGCTAGGTCTTCTGCAGCCTGCATTCCGGCTACTCCGCCGCCGATAACAAGGACGGACTTAACTGCGGGAAAGACGGCCTTCTCTATGGGTTGAGAAAGCCTAACTTTTTCGATAGCCGCCAAAAGCATAGCCTTAGCCTTCTCAGTGGCCTCCCTAGGCGAGTCCCTGTGGGGCCAGGCGCAATGGCCTTTTAAGTCCAGAACCTCTATAAAGCCGGGATCTAGCCCTGCCGAGCTAATGGATTTTGCGATTGCTATCTCACCTATTTTAGGTATGCCCTCAGCCACGACGACGCGGTTTATTTCTCCGCTTTTAACAGCATCAATTATCGTTTTGAGCCCATCGCCCCTCCAGAATTCGCTTGCCCTTTGAACTCGGGTTACGCCATGGATGCCCCTTAAAAATTCTGTTATAGATTCAAAGTCCAGAATTTTGGATAGTTGCCCCCCAGAGTCTGCTAGGAAGACGCCTATCCTTGCCTCTTCCATTAAATTTACCTCCTTAAAGTTTGAAGGAGCCTCTTTTGGCTATCATAAATTTCAACTTCTAGGGGCATCTGGCCTATCGCATAATGGGTTGCGCATGCAAAGCATGGATCGTAGGCTCTGAAGGCCATCTCCACCATGTTAAGGATTCCATCGGTTACTTTCCCCTTCTTGATTAGTGCCTTTGCAGCGTTCTTTATGGAGAGGCATATGCTTGGCGCGTTATTTACTGTGGCCACTATAAGGTTCACCTTCTTTGCCAGCGCATTTTCATCAAATTGGTAGTGGTGGATCAGTGTTCCCCTTGCAGCCTCAACTATTCCAACGCCCTCCCCCGGCTTTCCAGGCTTGTTGCGGACATTTTTACTCGTTATTTCAGGGTCTGTCACAAGCTCTAGGGCCCTTTCAGCCGCATAGAGTAGCTCAATGAGCCTTGCCCAGTGGTAGGCTAAAGTGTTATGGACGGGTTTACCGCCTAGGGTGGCGTACATACGCTCATATTCGGCTTGGGCTAGGGGTGTCGCCATGCCATCAGCTGCATTGAGCCTCCCAAGAGGGCCCACACGGTATAAGCCGCTTTCAGGGCCGTCGACAAGGCCTTTCCAGCCAACCTTCTTCAAGTAGGGAAGTTTAACGTAAGTCCATGGTTCCACATGCTCCTCAATCACGTCCAAGTACTCCTTTGGAGAGAACTTTACAAACTCTTCACCCTTGGGGGTTACCACTCTAACATTTCCGTCGTAGAAGTTTACCTTGTTATTTTTGTCCACCAAGCCCATGTAGTATGTCTTCATGGTGTATGCATCGCTTTTTATTAGTTCAACATAGCGGGTGTTTTTCAGCACAATATCATCAAAAAGCTTCAAAGATAGTTTGGCAAATTCAAGGCAGCTCCTGACCATTCTCTCAATTTCCCGCCGCTCATCCTCGGTTATAGGTCTCGCAAATCCTCCGGGTATGCATGCACTGACGGGATGGGTTGCCTTTCCACCCAGTATTTCGGTGATTTTTTGCCCATAGGCTCTATGCTTTATTACTTCTTTGCCTATTTCAATGCCAGCTTTTTCAATAACACCTAAAATGTTACGTTTTGCTGGAGGGGCTTCGGGGCCAACCACGAAATCTGGTCCACCCAGATAGTAAAAGTGCAATGTGTGGTCGTAAAGGTAATAGCCGCAGTACATGAGTTCACGGAGTTTTTTGGCAGGTTCAGGCGGTTCCACATTAAATGCAGCGTCCAAGGCTTTAGCGCTCGCCATGTGATGAGCTACAGGGCAGACTCCGCAGATCCGCGTTGTTATTATAGGAAGATCCTCGGCTCTTCGGCCCTCGCAGAATTTTTCAAAGCCTCGGAGCTCTGGAACCTGGAAGTATGCTTCATCCACGTCGCCTTCATCGTTTAGGAATATAGTTATTTTTCCATGCCCTTCAAGTCTTGTTATAGGGTTTATAACTATCTCTTTCATTTCATAACCCTCCTGCGAAGTATGGAATTTGCTAGGGAATACTTGTAGAAGGTTCCAACCGGATCAACAACTTGCTCGATGACTTTTGGGTTATCAACAATAGAGGCGAAAGCGCTTATCATGGCTGCTCCCTGGTCTGGCACGTTGGGAGCTGGACCGCCGCAGCCTGTGCAGGGTATGTTAGCCTTTAAACATTGGGCGCCGCAACCTCCGCGGGTTGCAGGACCCATGCATATCACGTTTTGATCTAGGAAGCAGGTTTTGAAGTCGTCTTCTATCTCGTAAATCCTTTTAACTTGGGTTATTCTTCTCTCCTTTTTCTCCCTTGGACATTCGTCGCATACCGCCTTGTTAAGCAGGAAACTGGAACCTTTTGGTGGGAGTTTTCCGCTTAAAATAGCATCTAAAGCATCAATGATCCTTGGAACTGGAGGGGGGCAACCTGAAATGAAGTAGTCCACGTCAACAGTTTGTGCTAATGTTTTAACCGTGTCGTAGAATTCTGGAAGTTCAAGTTCCCCCTGCTTTACTTTAAAGCGGGTTTGGGGAGTTACACGTTGGGGATTGTTTGTTGAGGGAGTTTCAAGGTAAACTCTTTCAAATATTTTTTCTCTATTCCATAAATTTCCAAGGCCTACCACGTCGCCGTCACAGGCGCATGAGCCGAAAGCTACGAGAACTTTTGACTTTTGCCTCAAAAGTTTGGCCATATGCTCGTTTTCTTCTGTTCTGATGGCCCCGTTAAAGAAGCAGACATCTATATACTTGTCTGGCATGGCTTCAACATCTCTATATTTTATGTCCATGGCCACTGGCCAGAATACTATGTCCGCCTTTGCCACCACATCGAGGATTTTCTCGTTAATGTCCAAAACAGCGATTTCACAACCTCCACAGCTTGCCGCCCAATAGAATGCAAATTTAAGTTTATCCATGTCATCACCATCCTATGGATACCTTGTGGTAGAGATTCAGTTTTATTGTATTTCTTTAATTTAAGTTTAGCCGTTAATAAGTATAGAAATTATCATACCAGTATTATGTTATGTTTAACATGTAATTTTATTAATCCTTTAAGGGCTCAGCTTTTTCCTGATTTTTCCAGCATTCCTTTTCCGGCACAGATTGCTGCAGCTCTTCCTTTAAATTTAAGACCCCTTTAATTGTTTCATCTTCTTGGCTTTGAAGCGTAAAGCCCATGTTTTTCAGGAGGTTTATGGCTCGGTAGTTGTCTGGAAGCATTATAGCATACAAGGTTTCAACACCCATATCCTTCGCGACTTCAATAGTGTAATCGACAAGCTTCGTTCCAAGACCTAGACCCTGCCATGGGTCAGCCACTATGAAGGCTATTTCGCCCTTACGCCTGTCAGGTTCTAGGCTTACCCGCGAAACTCCAAGGATCCGCCTGCGGCCTCCTTCGTTTAATTCTGCAACTATGGCTATTTCCCTGTCATAGTCAATGTTGCAGTAGCGCACCCTCACCTCATGGGGTGTTTCCCTTATTATTTGGAAAAACCTGTAGCGTATGGATTCTTCAGAAAAGTTTTGGAACATTTCAAGCCAGAGAGGCTCGTCTTCAGGTTTTATCGGCCTTAATAAAACAGTTCTGCCGTCTCGAAGCCTCCATAAAGTTTCATATTTTTTGGGGTATGGACTTATTACCAAGTGCTGGTGGGGCTCAACTTTCCGGAAGACTAAATCTTTATCTACGGCTATCCGCGCGTCTAGTATATGAGCCTCTTTATCGTTTATCAAAAGTGGGTTAATGTCCACTTCCATTATTTGGGGAAAATCCATAATCATTTGGGAAAAACGTACAAGTATTTCCTCAAGAAGTTTAATGTTGGCTGGCGGCATGTTTCTATATCCCTTAAGAAGATGATAGACTTTTGTTTCCTCCATTAACCGCCTTGCCAAGGTTTGGTTGAGAGGCGGCAATCCTATGGCATAATCTTTGAAAAGTTCCGCGCCTATGCCGCCCATCCCGAATAGGATTACAGGTCCAAAAATGGGATCTTTTTTGGAGCCTATTATGACTTCGTAGCCCTTATTTTTAATCATGGGCTGGACTGTAACGCCGAGGATTTCAGCCTCTGGGCTGTATGCTTTAGCATTTTTAATTATCCGCTCAAAAGCCTCTTGGACTTCGGTTTCGCCGTTTAGGTCGAGGGCAACACCTCCAGCTTCAGTTTTATGAGTGATTTGGGGGGAAAGAATTTTCAGCACTACCGGATAGCCGATCTTTGAGGATATCTGCACCGCCTCTTCTGCGGTCTTGGCAACGTATGTTTTTACAACAGGCAAGCCATAGTATTCAAGAAGGTTTTTAGCTTCAGCTTCTGTCAGCATAACCCTGTTTTCCATGACAGCATTCCGCATGGCTATTAATATTGGACGTTTTGGAGGTGAAATGTCAACTGGAAGTTCTTCAGGAGTCTCGTAAAGCAGTTCAAGGTTCCGCTTGTAATGATACATGTAAAGGTATGTTTTTACGGCTTGTTCCGGAGTAGAATATGTTGGGATGCCATTCTCGTTTAAAATACGGTTTGCCTCTTCTACAGCTTTGTAGCCAATAAAAGAGGTTAAAACTATCTTGTTGCGGTATCTATCGCTTTTGCAAACCTCCACTATAGCCTTTGCTATTTCAGAAGGCTCGGCCACCCCTTGGGCTGTATAGATAATTAACACTCCGTCTACGTTCTCATCCTCGAGGCAGGCTTCCAAAACCGCCTGGTAACGGTCAGCTTTAGCGTCGCCTAAAATGTCTATGGGGTTCCCTTTATTCCAGTAGGGAGGTAGAATATTGTTGAGGGCTTCCATGGTTTGCGGGCTCAACTTTGCAAGTTTGCCGCCTCTAGATATAAGCGCGTCTGCGGCCATAACTCCCGGACCGCCAGCATTCGTTATTATGGCAAGGTTGGGCCCTTTTGGCAGGGGCTGAAGTCCCAAAACTTCAGCGCAGTTGAATAGATCAGCTATTTCTTCAACGCGCACTATGCCGGCGCGTTTAAAGGCTGCATCGTAAATGGCGTCTTCACCTGTAAGCGAACCCGTGTGAGAAGCAGCTGCTTTTGCGCTTTCAATGAATTTTCCAGCCTTAACTACGATTATGGGCTTTGTTCTCGCGAAGTGTCTTGCTGCACTTATAAATTTTCTGGCGTCAGTTATTCCTTCAATATACATGAGGATGCTCCTTGTTTTCGGGTCTGTTCCAAAGTAGTCTATTAAATCTCCGAAATCCACATCGATCATGGAACCCACAGATACAAAATTGCTGAAGCCTATATTCTCGTGGATAGCCCAGTCGAGGATGGCTGCGCCTAAAGCGCCGCTTTGAGAGATAAAAGCGATGTTACCTGGCTTTGGCATCCTATTTATGAAGGTTGCGTTAAGGTTAATGCTTGGACGTATTACGCCCAAACAGTTCGGACCAATAATTCTTAATCCATATTTTCGCTTAATCTCCACGAGTTTATCTTCTAACGCCTTGCCCTCAGGGCCAACCTCCTTAAATCCAGCAGAAATTATTATTATACCCTTAATTCCAGCTCTACCGCACTGCTCCAATACGTCGGGAACAGTTTTTGCAGGAGTGGCGATAACTGCAAGGTCGACGGTTTTTGTAATTTGCTCCACGGTCTGGTAAGCCTTAAGTCCCAAAATCTCCTTTTTTCGGATGTTTACAGGATAAACTTCTCCCTCAAAGCCTGAGTCAAGAAAATTTTTCATTAAAGCATATCCCACAGATCCTTCTTCGTCGCTTGCCCCAATAACGGCGACACTTTTGGGATTAAAAATTTTGTCAAGATGCACAGTAACCACGATTGTACACCAGCAACTTGGAATAGTCAGCATCAGGATTAAAACTTTATGCGTAATTTTACATTTCACTTAGCAAGGAAAATTCAGAAAAGTGGATCTAAAAATAATTGGACTACTTTTTATTCATCAAGTATTCATGTATAGCCTTTGCAGCCCGTTTTCCAGCGCCCATGGCGCTTATAACCGTAGCTTCCCCAGTTACTATGTCTCCGCCCGCGTAGACACCTTCAAGGCTTGTTTTGCCGTTTTCGTCTGTCACTATTGTGCCCCACTTCGTAACTTCAAGTCCCTCTGTTGTCTGTTGTATTATTGGGTTAGGTGTTCTTCCAATGGCGATTATAACAGTGTCCGTGTCCATGAGAAACTCTGAACCCTTAACCACAACGGGTCTACGTCTTCCAGTCTCATCTGGAGGCCCCAGCTCCATGCGGACGCATTCCATCTGTTTAACCCAGCCCTTATCGTCGCCGATGAAACGTGTGGGGGCGGATAGAAACTTAAAGATTATTCCTTCCTCCTCAGCGTTTTCGATTTCCTCCTTCCTCGCAGGCATCTCCTCCCTTGAGCGGCGGTAGACTACGCAGACTTCTTCTGCGCCTAAACGCAGGGCGGAACGGGCGGCGTCCATGGCGACGTTTCCCCCGCCAATGACTACAACATGTCTGCCTATTCTTATAGGCGTGTCGTACACCGGAAAGGCGTAGGCCTTCATTAGGTTAACTCTGATCAAGAACTCATTGGCCGAGTAGATTCCGCCAAGATTTTCTCCAGGTATCCCTAGAAACTGCGGTAGACCAGCTCCTGTTCCAATGAAAACAGCGTCAAATCCCTTTTCCTTAAGAAGTTCAGGAATGGTGTATATTCTTCCAATGAGGTAGCCTAACTTAAGCTCCACGCCTAACTTTTTAATGTAATCAACTTCGGCTTGGACTATGCTTTTTGGCAGACGAAACTCGGGAATCCCGTAGACCAATACTCCTCCGGGAAGATGCAGGGCTTCAAAAATTACAACTTCGTGTCCAAGCTTGGCTAGGTCAGCTGCAGCCGTCAGACCAGCAGGTCCAGCGCCTATTATGGCAACCTTCTTGCCTGTTGGAGGAGCCTTTTCCGGAATTTCGAAACCCCTAGCCCTTTCCCAGTCCGCCAAAAATCTTTCAAGCCTACCTATGCTTACCGGGTCGCCGACTTTGCCTAAAACGCAGAATTTTTGACATTGTTCTTCTTGGGGGCAGACTCTGCCGCATACGGCTGGAAGGCTGTTTTTCTCTTTAATTTTCCTGATGCCCTCCTCGTATTTTCCCTCCCGCAGCAACTTGATGAAGGCAGGGATATCAATTTCAACTGGGCAGCCCTTTACGCATTGGGGTTTTGGACATTGGAGACAGCGGTTAGCCTCTTCTATGGCTTGCTCCTCAGTGTAGCCTAAAGCAACCTCGTTAAAGTTTCTCTTGCGAACCTCAGGCGGCTGTTTTGGGATGGGAACAGCCTTTTTCTTAACTTTAGGTTTACTTTCAGCCAAGCTTGCCACCTCCAAGCTCCCATAATAAGGCGCTTAAACGCTCTTCGGGCAGAAGCATGCGTTGACGCTTAACCAATTCGTCGAAATCCACAAGATGCCCGTCAAACTCTGGCCCGTCCACGCATCCAAACATCATTTTTCCGCCGACATTTACCCGGCAGACCCCACACATCCCCATAGCGTCAACCATTAAGGGCATGAGGGTTACAATGGTTGGAATATTAAAAGGCCTAGTTAAATCACAAACAGTCTTCAGCAGTGAAACGGGACCCATGGCTATGCAGCGATCAAACTTTTCCTTAGCCAGAATTTCTTTTAGAAATTCTAAGCCTTTATAACCCTCGGATCCGTCATCTGTAGCTACATAAAACTTGTGACTTAAAGCTTTGATTTCATCCTTGAATATGAGGAGGCTCTTTATTCGCGCTCCAATAACTGTAACTAAGGTGTTTCCAGCCTCGCGTAGGGCTCTAACTTGTAAAAGCATTGGGGCAATCATCACCCCGCCGGCTACGCATAAAACTTTGCCGAAATATCTGATGTCGGAGGGGCGCCCTAATGGTCCCGTGATGTTCCATATTCGATCACCCTCTTTCATGAGTCCAAGCTGCTTTGTTGTTTTGCCCACCTCGTTAAATACAAAAGTTATAGTACCCTTTTCCCTGTCATAGCCAGCTATGGTTAAGGGAACCCTTTCGCCCTTCTCGCCGATGATTACCATGATGAATTGGCCTGGCTTGGCCTTCTCCGCAATTTCTGGAGCATAAACCTCAAATAACTTGATTTTAGGGGCGATCTCTTTCGCAGTTAAAATTTCGTACATGTTTCACACCTCCTTTTTTGAAAGTTTAGTGGACGAGATTGAAGCGATTTTATTTGTGAAAGCGTCTAATTTCTTTTCGAACTCG
>CAZAPQ010000010.1:0-4291 GCA_964487415.1 uncultured Candidatus Bathyarchaeia archaeon
GCTTATTATCGCGCGGTGAAAACGCATGAGCAAAAGGCTTAGCACAGTGTTCCTGACAGCCGTGATCTCAGCATTGTTGATGGCGGCGGCTGTGGCTCAAGCCTATGCGCTTCCAACGGTTCCTGGCGATAAAGAGAAAGCCCAATTCATGCTTAATATTGCCGAGCGATCCAGCAATAGACTTGAACTCCTGATTAATATGATAAAAACAAACTCGACGGCAATGGCTGCCATAGAAGCTGCGGGGCTAAGTGATGCCTTCGAGGGCAATGTTTCATTGTATGAAGAGGGCAGGGGTCTGCTGGCTCAAGCAAGGGTTCACATAGAGAACCAGAATTACGGAGAGGCCATAAACTGCACAATAAGAGCCATGGAAATGTTTAGAACAGCCTTCAGGAATATTAAGGTTGTACTTGAACAGGCGAAAATTGAAAAGGGCGAGCTTGTTAGGGCTCAGGGATTGCTTATTGCAGCGAACTGCGCCTTGGACCGCATAAAGCATATTGAAGCTATCCTAGCCAAGGCTCATATTCCAGAGGAGAACGTGACAGCCATCACAGACCTCCTTGAACAGGCTAAAAAGCTTCTCAATATAACAGAGCTAACACAGCTTCTTGAGCAAGGCAAAGTTGATGAAGCCGCACATAGGCTTGAGGATGCGCGGAAACTCATAAATGATGCCTACCTAATCCTGAAAAAGGCGGCTGAAGCGAAAATCGGGGATAGGATGCGGCAATTCTGCGAGAAACTACAAGAAATTCACGGCAACCTTACCAGCAGGCTGAAAATGTTTGGAATAAATGCTACCACCTTCATGGAAAAATTCGGTATGAGGGATTTCGTTGAAAATCTCACCCGCTTTAGGGAAGGTCTCAAATTTGGTACAAAGAATCTGAAGGATCTATTTGGGCAACTTGAAGATTTCAAGAGGAGACTTGAGAACTTTAGTCGCGGCGTCATAGCGGCCATACAGCCACAAAAGGAGGAGGGCACAGCCTCGTTGCAGGTAAGCGTAGAGAAAACAGTCCGCAATGTAACCGTTACTTTAGAGATTGAGGTGAAAAACGTGGGAACCGCTGACCTGCAGTTCCCGAATGCAGCCTATGGAATAACCGTTGAAAGGAATGAGGGTGGCGTATGGAAACTAGCCTATGCTCCCATATCCGCCCAAGTAATAACAACGCTTAAAGCCGGACACAGCGGACGCATTAACATAGTATTAAGGCAACCTCAAACAGGCCAATATAGAGTTCGTGTCCATGGTTGGACAAAAATCAGTATGACGCCCGTGGAGGCTACGGCTGAGTTCTCGATTCCATAGCCGCCGCTCCCCGTTTTTATGTAGCCTCTACAACATTTTGCAATCCAATCTTTTTGACTTTGACTTTGCCTCGCCGCTCAAGTCTTTTCACTAGACGCCACATGCTTGTCCTTGGGATGTCTGGGAAGGCTTCCCTCAACTCGGCTTCGAGAGCTCTTCCTCCCCTATTTTTAATGAATTTTAAAACCTCCTCCTCTTCATATCTTAATGTTACATTGCCTTTTCTCCGCCTAAGAATGATTACTGCCAGCAGAACAGCAGCTGCTAGAGCGCCAACGGCGATCAGCCATTGCAGCGGAAAAGTCCAGCCTGTTTGGGTCTGTTTTTCCCCCTCTGGGGGCTTATAGGCCGACACTTCAACATCATAACTTATCTCCCAAAATCCAGGCGAGATCTTTAGCCTTATTGCCCCGTCTTCAACTGTCAACGCTGAAGGAGCTGCATTTATGTATATAATTGTTGATTTCTCTGGAAGGATTATGTCCATTTCAAAGGGCGCCTCAAAACTGAGCGTCCAAACGCCACTTTCCTTAGTTGTTAAATAGTCAGTGTCATATTCTATTGTTATTGTGCCAGCTCCCAGAGCGTAAATTGTCATGTTTTTGTCTTCCAACTCGTAGTCTAGTGGTGATCCTGCATTGTCTACCGCTAGAATATTATAAACATGCTCTTTTGGGGCTAAGAGCGGCAGATTAGCAGAGGCTTCAGTTTCTTCGAGGGATAGAACAGCCTCAAAATGGGCCTCACCATCAGCGAAAACCTCCAGGCCTGCTCTCTGGAGGGAGGCAGCTGAGACGGCGTTTGAGACCATAATTAATATTAGCATAAAGGATAATGTGGCAGTTGTAATGATTGGTGTTTTCATCATCCGCCCCTCTCTAGTTTTTCACGCTTATCTGGAAGTGTTGTTGCTTAAAAAGTCACTGCTGTAAAGGAATGTTATGCACAGTGTTTGGGGCATATATTGCAGAAGCCTTAAGAAGCAGACTATTAGCATTTATTTTACATCAATGTTAAAGGTTGTATGCTTTGGCTTTGAAGCTGAGTTTTGGAATGCCGATAGGCCACACTAGTGGATACATAAAAAGGCCGATAGTCACCTTAGCCATTATAATATTAAACGTTGCCGTTTATGCGATAACATCTTTTGAGAACATTTTCGCCGAGGTTGGCGAATACTGGGTTAGGGTTGGCGGCTTTGCGCCTTTGCTGATTCCAAATTTCTCTGAATGGTATAGAATTTTCACTTCCATGTTTCTCCACGCGGACATCTTCCACATACTCTTCAACATGTACTTTCTATATCTATTCGGCAGGGCTGTTGAGGAAGCTCTTGGCGGCTTAAGATTTTTGGCACTATATCTGGTTTCAGGAATAACTGCCTCAATTTTCCACACTGCCTTCGGCTTTATGGGAACCTGGTTGGATTACACTATTCCAGCCATAGGCGCATCAGGAGCGATAAGCGGAGCTTTAGGCGCCTACCTGATACTTTACCCTGGGACATCCCTTATAATGGGATGGTTTTTCCCATTCCCCCTATTTTTTAGAATGAAAGCAGCTTACTATTTGCTTCTCTGGTTTGCCGCACAAGTGTTTTATGGCTACGCAAGGGCAGCCGGAGGTACAGCCGTTTTTGCTCATGCTGGAGGTTTTGTTGCAGGTATAGCTATGCTTGCGCTGATAGCCCAAAAAGAGAGACTTGATTATTTCAGAAAGATTACGCGTTTAACTCCCCCATACTATCTAGTTTTTATGCCTATCAAAGCTCAGGGGCTTACCCGTTCAACGAAAATTATAGTTGCCATTTTGTTAGCCTCATTATTGGCTGGGGAAGCCTATGCAACGGTAGGTCTTGCAAACCCGGGCATCGCCAAATCAGCCGCTTTGCATTATGTTTCAGGTAACACTACATTCATGGACTATTTTGGCGTTCAATTGCCGAACGTCAAGGAAGCCATTGAAGCCTCCTCCTTAGATATCACTCGAATATTGTTAAATCGAATATATGCTGCCGGACTACTTTATGATGAGGTGAAAGCAGGAAGGGAAATAACAATAATGAATAAAGCATTTAGAGTGCCCGTAGAAATCGAACTCGGAGCATTCAGCAAAATAGTCTACGTTAACATGACCGTGAAAAGTTTTGAAGGTTTGTATGATGATGAAGGTTTCCTCAGTTACGGAGAGGGCGACATAACTACACAAATAGTGAAAATTCAAGTCACATACGGGCCTAATAATAGGCTTTACCCCATTCTGGATTATGAGCCCATAACATACGCCTTCAGGATATCCTCACAAACAACAAATCTAACCAACGTAACTCAATATTCAGCCCTTATATCACTTGTTTTCACGGCTGCGGCCCTTGCTTTAACCATTAGTAAGGACAAAGATTTCGCGGTGGTAGGCGAAGAACAAACATCATTTCAGAGAATTTTTGGCATTCCATGAACTCAAGAGGCCTTTTATTATGTGCTTTTTTCTCTTTTTTCGTTCGTTGTTTCCTGTTTTGAGGCTGGAATGGTGATGGTTGATGTCTGACCCTTTTCAGCTATTTCCCTTAACTTAGCAATGTCCTTTTGAATTTTCGATAAATAGTTTGCCTGAACAAACCTTTCCCTCGCCGCCACTATCATGTCCTTTACAGTCCAAACATCCTTAACTCCCTCAAGCTTTCTTTTAACAGTGTACAGGTTACCTGAAACAGAAAGGCTTCCAGGGGCAACGGAGTCTGTGACGCCTCCACCGCTTACCATCGAAAGGATTATGTCGCCGAAGCCAAAGAGCCTTCCAAGAATGCCCTGAAATGATGTAACTTCAACCACACCGTCAAGAGGCATGGTTGTAACATTAACCGTTAAGAATTTTCTCCTTGCTATAATCCGCTTGTTCGTGAGATAATAAAGATGACCCTTGGCGTTAAAATATATAAGAGGCACTAGGAGCAAAGGAATAAAAATTAAG
>CAZAPQ010000011.1:0-9830 GCA_964487415.1 uncultured Candidatus Bathyarchaeia archaeon
ACTGGCGCTCCACGCTCACAAGTTCCGCACTTTGCATACTGTATCAGCCTACGGAGAACAACCCTCTTATGGTATTTTGTCTGCTCCCTCCAACGTTTATTGCCGTTGATTTTGGCTACAACGCGCTCAACATCGCTCCGCGTAGCCATGCCCACGTCAAAGTCTATGAGGCGAAGGACTGCCACAAGATGGGCTGCATGATTGCTTATGGCGGCAGCGCTGAGGCCGAGGCTTGCAAGATGATCAAGCATCCTAAGCGCGACATCGCCGTTCCTAAGCCCCGCTATTACACGCCTATATCTGGCAATCCTCTGCTCAAAGTCGTAAATTTCCTCCTTCAACCCGCAACCCAAAATAGTGGAATCATGAGATCTTAAAAATGAAGGAAATGATTTGGACCCGAAAGACTGGTGGGGCTGCCCGGATTTGAACCGGGGTCTAGAGAGCCCAAGTCTCCAAGCCTAGACCAGGCTAGCCGACAGCCCCCATAGAAGATAGGAGTTCAAAAGTGTATTTTAAAAGGTTTTTCTCCTCAAAAACTGAAAAGCCAAGCTTAACGCTTTCTTAGCGTACATTGAAGTACTTTTGGGCATACAAGACATTCGTCTGGCAGGGGACCCTCTTTTGGAATTGTGCTGAGAAAACTGAAATGATAGGCACACTTGGCCGGAGATTCGAAGACCTTCGGATAATCTACAGGTCTAACCTCAACAATTCTGTTGCCCTCAACCACAACCTCGATTTTTGACATACAGTGGGGACATGCATAGAATGTTTCCCTCACAACAGTTGATGTGTCCGTTATAACGGCAGGCTTAGCAAATGTTTTTCCACATCCCTTGTATGGGCACTTCAGTTTTTCGCCGCGTTGAAAGAGTGGCATCGCTGTCCCCATCCCCGCTGAAGTTTGTTTAATCTTGAAAATTAATAAACATTTCTGGATACTTGAAGAACAATAATACAGATTCTATTTTCACATTACACCATTAAATGAAATAATAATGAAATAATGTTGTTAGATTAGCCTTCCCGCCTTATTAATTCAACAAGCCTGTCAATACCTCATTAGGCATGAATTTACGTGTCGAAGTAATATATAAAGCGTGATGATTTGACGATTATTATGTTAAGCTTTTCATACCGAACTAGCACATATTCCACGTGTCCTGCAATATCTTGAACTTTTTCGCTTAAACCAATGGTTAAAACGGCTATTAGACCGGAAAACTGTTTTTGAACATCTGAGGGCCATTCCTTTTTAGCCCGCGAAAAAATGCTTAAAACTTCGCCCTTAAAATCGGCAATGATAATATGCCTTATGTCGTCGTGAAGTCCAAAAATCTTGTCTTTAATAACATCTAAGTTTACATTGCCATGTAACAACTCGATCACAATTTTAAGTTTTAGCCATCTTAATATAAGTTTTTCCAAATTAATCGTTAAGGCAGCAAAAATATTTCAGAAATCCCACCAAAATTAAAAAGCGCTAATGGAGCCTCGGGCGGGCTTCGATCCCGCGACCCGCGGCTTACGAGGCCGCTGCTCCACCAGGCTGAGCTACCGAGGCGCATGTCCCTTAAGTAGTTTAAAGTAGGGGCTATTTTTAAGATGTTCGGAGATTTGTTGAAGTTGTTAAAAACAAGAACTTTTAAGGTTGACGCTCCCCTTTTAATTAAAGGTGCAAATTTTGAAGACTTTAAGGACTCTTGGCGAAAGGAAAGCCATTGAGTTAATCTTGGAAAGGCTTACAAAAATGCCGGATATGCCAATACCCTTTGGCGATGATGTTTCAGCCTACCCCATTAGCGATGACTATTTGGCTGTTATGAAAACCGACATGCTTGTGGGAAAAACTGATGTCCCGCCTAGAATGAATCTATGGCAAGCAGCCCGCAAGGCTGTAGTCATGAATATAAGTGACTTCGCCGCGAAGGGTGTGAAACCCCTCTGCATGCTTGTTTCCCTTGGGTTGCCATCGGAATTGAGCGAAAGGGATATTGAGGCTATAAGCGAAGGGCTTGATGCTGGTGCCCGCGAGTACGGCGTATATACTATAGGCGGGGATACAAACGAGACCCTAGACTTGGTCATAAGCCTTTCAGTTTTCGGTATAGCCAAAAAGGGCAGTGTGGTAATGCGGAGCGGGGTTAAACCCGGAGATCTCGTTGCCGTGACGGGGCTTTTTGGCAAAACCGCGGCAGGTCTTAAGCTTCTCATTGAAGGGCTTGAGGCTCCCAATGAAGTATATGACACTTTGGTGGATTCCGTCTACATGCCAAAAGCAAGGCTTAAAGAAGGGCTAGCTCTAAGTGCGACGGGCGCAGTAACAGCCTCTATAGACTCAAGTGACGGACTAGCTTGGAGCCTTTATGAAATTGCAAGGGCCAGCGGTGTAGGATTCGTTATAGACAATGTTCCATTGGCCCCTGAGGCGAAAATCTTCGCTGAAGAAAATGGCTTGGATCCCTTTGACCTCGTATTTTATGGCGGGGAGGAGTATGAGCTTGTTCTAACCATAAATCCAACATTTTGGGGGAGAGCAGAAGAAGCTATCAAGAAGGTTGGCGGCAGTTTAATTAAAATTGGATGGGCTATCGGAGATGGCCAGGTTATCTTAGAAACGCCTGATAGGAGACAGCTAATAGAGCCTAGAGGCTGGGAACACTTCAGAAGGGACTAAAATGGCCGACATCCTGAGTTATCCAACGGTTAGAGAGGCAATCTTCTATGAAAAGGTTGGGGAGAAGGATGTTGTCTGTAACTTATGCGAGAGAAGATGTGAGATCCCGGATGGCCGGATGGGTTTCTGTAAAACAAGGGTAAACATTGAAGGTAGATTGTATACGCTGGTTTATGGAGATTTGAGCGCCATTGAGAGTCGTCCTATAGAGATAAAGCCCTTCTTCCACTATTGGCCTGGATCAACAGCCCTAACATTCTCCACATGGTCATGCAACTTTAATTGTCCTTGGTGCCAAAACTACAACCTATCAAAGGTTACTCCAAGCCCAGCTAAAGCCACCTATTACCCTCCGGAAAAATTGTAGAGTTAGCCTTAAAAAATGGAGATGTTGGTTTATGCGCAAGCTTTCAGGAACCGACGCTTCTAACGGAATGGAATCTTGAAACCTTTAGGTATGGGAAAAGCCGGGGAATCAAGTATTGCTGCTACGTTTCTAACGGGTATATGACCCTAGAGGCTTTAAGGAGCCTCTTCACGGCCGGAATGGATGCCATAAAAATAGACATGAAAGGGGATGAGGAGGTTTACATGAAATACTGCGGTGGAATAGACGTTAACAAGGTTTGGCGAAATGTCAGGGAGGCAAAAAGGCTGGGATTACATGTTGAAATCGTAAACCTTGTTATAAGCGGAGTAAACGACAGCGAAGAAACCATAAAATGGATTATTGATAAGCACTTGGAAAATGCTGGGCCTGAAACTCCCCTGCATTTCACACGTTATTTTCCATCATATAAATTCTATAACCCACCTACAAAAGTTGAAACTTTAGAGAAAGCCTATGAAATGGCTAGAAAAGCTGGTGTGCTTTACCCTTACATCGGAAACGTCCCAGGCCATAGGTATGAAGACACACATTGCCCAAGATGTAGGGAGACCCTAATTAAAAGGTATGGCTGCTATGTCCTGCAATATAAAATCACCGATTCAAAGGAATGCCCAAAATGCGGGATGAAAATTCCCATAGTAGGCAGGTATCTGGGTGCTAGGCAAGTTTATGATGCCGGATAATATATAATCGTAAAATTATCTATATTTTAATCGAAAAATATATAAAAAAGAAATGAATTATATTCAACACTCATTTCCTAAGCTGAAAAATCGGGCGCGCACTCTTTTCGCTTCTTCTAAGCTTCAGTCTTTATTTTAAAGCGTCAAAAGTGTTAGAGAAAGGGATTGTGAGAGTTTAGCCTAGTGAGTCAGAAGCTTTTCTTCGTACTTTCTCAGATATTCTGATGCTTCAGTTACATCCATGAACAAGTCATCAACCCTTTGTACATCCTCGACAGTAACATCATTTCTATTGAACGCTTTGGCGTTTTGAGCTGCCAAGCTGAGAAGTTGGACAGCATATCTTAAAGAGCTTTTTGCACCTACATTAGCTAGCTTTTCAAGGGCATCCTTATTTAGCTTTATTTTCTCCTCTTCAGCTCTGATTCGTAAGATCTCCATGACGCTCTCTAGGTCGTAGGGCTGGGTTGTTATTATTACAGCCCTATCAATAAGGTCCAATGGGAAGCCTAAGGGGCTTTTTATGTCTGTTCCCCGAATGTTGGCAACACCACGGTTGGTCGCCAAGATAATTATTGGCACAAGCTCGCTTTCCATAGCTCTTCCAAGAAAGCTAAAGGCTTCTAGATCTAGGAGGTGAGCGTCATCTATGAACAGCACTCCAGGATGGATAAAGGCCTTTCCGCTGTCAACCCACTCTTTGACCTGTTGGTCTACGGCCATCCGCACTTCCGTGTCTATCTCCCTAGATTCAGCTCCTCCGAAGAATAGGGAGAATATTCCACCTGAACGCTGCCTAGCGTTGAGTTCATCTAAATCCGCCAAAGTAAGCATGTAAACAAACTCCTTCTCTTTCAAAACTTTTCCAGTGGGCCTTGGAATCTTCCGCCTCGTATCTACATCATATGTTTTTCCTTTCTGACTTTCTAGACAGAGTCCAAGATTGGCCACTCTGCCAGTTTCAGCGTCTATTTGGATTACATGCCCTTCGGATATCCCTTCGGCGATTATTTGTTGGGCTATGGAGGCACCTGCCTCTATGGTTCTCTCTTCTTCCCTTGTTTTCAATGTTAATCTTATGCTTTCTGGGATTTTTTGGTATGGGTTATAAGGATGGGAGGTTGTGCGGATGTCGACCATTGTAACCTCGCCCTCGTAAACCTTCCGCATCTCATGGATTTCAACGCCTATACACTTCCTTATGGCCTCTATCAGAATCTCCGTCTTTTTGCGTTCACTGCTGTAGATCTCGCTTCCACTCATCTGAATAAAAGGAACATTTTCGCCAAGCTCCTTTGATATGGCAACGGCTATGGCCGTCTTTCCCGTACCTGGAGGCCCTGCTAGGATAATGCATTTTCCGCTGAGCTTTCCCTCCTTGATCATTCTAACAACGAGCCCAGCGGCTTCCCTTGCCTTCTCCTGGCCAACCATTCCATCCTTTATTTTGGCTGCTTTCAGATTTTCGTCAAGGCCTAGGCCTTTAATATGGGTGTGGGCGCCTATCCTCTCAAATTTTGAAACAGGCGTTGTTGGCAGCTCGCGAATTGACGCCATTACTGCTTCACCTCCACGTAATAGAATTATTATATTTTGAACAGTTTAAACCAAAAATTGGATGGATAAAAATTTAGCGCTTTTGCAGCGTTTCTTTCCTATCCATCAGATAGTTTAGGATAGTTATGCAGGTGGCTGCAAGATATGGCTTTCTTCCAAGCGAGATTTTTTCTCCATAGCGTAAAACAAAGTCCTCACATTTCTTGGGTAAGCCCACTTGGTCTCCGAGGATAAACACCGGGTTCTCTCCTATCTCGATTTGTGAAATATCGCTTCCGCTCTCCTCTAGGACGTATATTTTTTTGGCGCTTTCCGCTTTTTCCTTTACAAGGGTTTCAAAGCCTGTTTTCGAAACCTTTATTCCATGATGCCCTTGCCCGGAAAGGACTTTTCTTAAGATTTTTTCCCATGTCTGCTGGTCAGTTCTAACATCGAATAAGGATAAGCCACTTATTTCTAAGTGTAGGGGAGGCCTTGGAGGGCCATACAGAACTGCGTGAAAGGTTACATCCCTTCTTATGGCATGGGATAAGAATAGGCTTGTAATTATGCACTCGTATACTATGTCTAATCTTCCAGCATCATGCAGGTTAGCCCATTTTGAGTCCGTCCTTCCAGTGCGGGAATAAAGGATGAACTCTCGCATGTAAACCCTTTATGATCTATTATATCCAGTGTTTATAATTGTGCTTAGAATTTGATAAAACTTAAATGGTCTGACAAGATTAAATCTTTACGGGGATATTTTGTGAGCAAGGAAAAGGGCTTTTTTGGTTACATGGGACGAATTTTGAGGGTTGATTTAACGCATGGCAAATGGTCTGCAGAGCCTCTGAGGATGGATCTGGCAGAAAACTTCGTTGGGGGCCGCGGCTTCGGCATTAAAATCCTTTTCGACGAAGTTCCTAAAGGCGTTGATCCTCTAAGCCCGGACAATAAATTAGTTATAACTACGGGTCCATTAGGGGGCACTAAGGCCCAGTCGACAAGCAGATGGATAGCCCAATTCAAGTCTCCCCTTACTGGCATATACTGCCGAAGTGTTGCTGGCGGTTTCTTTGGCGCCGAGATGAAGTTTGCAGGCTACGATGTAATCATTATTGAAGGGCGCGCTGAAAAGCCTGTGTATTTGTGGATAAATGATGACAAGGTTGAGTTCAGAGATGCCTCCAAAGTTTGGGGTATGACAACCTTGAGTGCAAGGGATTTCATCCGCGAGGAGACTGATGAGAGGGCTAGAATGGCTATGATAGGGCCGGCTGGAGAGAAGCTGGTTAAGATCTCGGCGATAGTTACTGATGACATGCGGACAGCTTCGAGGGGCGGCGGCGGCGCGGTTATGGGTTCAAAGAACCTTAAAGCCATAGTTGTGAAGGGATCGAAGAAGGTTGCAATATATGACGAGGAGGCCTTCGATGAGGCTGTTAAGGAACAAATTGAAACCTACCGTAAAAACCCAGCGCTTGAGCACTTCAGGAGTTTAGGCACGGATGGCATCGTTTACCTATTCTATACGATGGGCAACTTTCCAACATATAACTTTAAACAGCTACCCCTAGAGGGAGTGCATAGATTTGCACCGGAGGTTCTGGCAAGTTACGTAGTTAAACATGGCGGATGCTATAGCTGCATGATGAGATGCTGGAAGACCTTTAAGCTTACAAATGGTCCATATGGAGGCATCGTTTGGGAATTTCCAGAGTATGAAACCCACTGGTCCTATGGCGGAGTTCTGGGGAACTGTAACATAGAATCTATAACAGTTGCTAACATGCTTTCAGACCTATATGGCTTGGACACAATATCCACCGGAGTTGCCATAGCCTTCGCCATGGAGCTCTATGAGAAGGGGATAATAAGCAAGAGCGAAACTGACGGGCTGGAGTTGAGATGGGGTGATCCTGACGTAGTTGTGGAGATGGTTAGGCGTATAGCCCTAAGAATAGGCTTAGGCCATCTGCTTGGAGAGGGTGTTAAAAAGGCTGCTGAGGTTATTGGAAGGGGATCAGAAAAGTATGCCATGCATATCAAGGGTCTTGAACTTCCAGCCTATGACCCCCGCTCAGTAAAGGCGCATGGGCTTAACTTTGTAACATCTACAATTGGGGCCAGCCACTGCTTAGGATGGAACAAGTTTGAGATTTTAGGTGTACCGCGGAAGGTGGACCCATTTACGACGGAGGGTAAGGGCGAGCTAACCAAGCTTGTCCAGGATGAAACTGCAAGTGTTGAAACTGCGGTTTTCTGTGCTTTTCCATTAAGTAACACCATGATAACGCTGGACTTGTACAGCAAGCTGTTGCACGCCGCCACGGGCATTGAAAAGTTTAAGGATCCAAGATATCTGCAGCTTGTAGGCGAGAGAATCTTCAACCTTGAAAGAGCCTTCCTGGTCCGAGAAGGGGTTAATGCGAATCAAGACACCGCGCCTGAAAGAATCGTTAAGGAGCACGTGCCAAGGGAACCGTCAAAGGGTCAAGTTTTCGAGCTGGATGTTCTACTAAAGGACTACTACAGGGCTAGGGGCTGGAATGAGCGGGGGATACCAACAAAGGAGAAGCTTGAAGAACTAGGCCTTGCCAGTGTGGCTGAGCAAATCTGAAATCACTACTCCTTCTTTTTATGTGATTTTAATGAAGGTTCGCGTAAGGTTTGTGGGGGATTTACAGCAAAAGGTCGGCATGACCGATTCATGGATTTTTCTGCCGGAGGGAGCCACCGTTAAGGAGGCGCTAGTGGAGTTTAGGAAGAGGGGAGTAAAATTGGACTTGGAGAATTCGAGCATGGTTATTTTTGTTAATGGCAGAAGGTTGGATTTTATGGGAGGCATCAACTCACCCCTCAAAGACTTGGATGAGATTGTGGTTATGCCCATCATAGCCGGTGGAAACGGCACACAGGGCTGAGGATCATCGCATACAGAAATACCAGAGGACCCCGTCAAGAATGTACTGGATTGCAATAGCAGCTGTTAAAAGCGCCATGAGTTTTGAAATAACAATCGAGCCCGAATTTCCTAGAAAACTGTATATTGAATCTATAAGTTTCAAAATTGCCTGCACAATAGCGAATACTATAAGCACGGATAATATTGCAACTATAATACCTGACGTTTGAAGATACAATATCGTAGTGGTTATGGCTCCGGGACCCACCAGTAATGGAAAGCCTATGGGAACCACGCCTACGCTTTCAGGCTGAGTTGTCTCCTCCCATTCCCCGCGAACCAGCATTTTTATTGAAATTATCAAAAGCAAAATTCCCCCTGCAATCATAAAGCTATATATGGATATTCCAAAAAGTGAGAGTATCTGCTGGCCCATTAACGCAAAGGAAACAAGCAAAATAAAACCTGTGACTACAGCCGTGCGGAAAGCCTTCTGCCTTGTCTCCTTAGACATGTTTCTGGTCAGACCTATAAAAATTGGGATGTTTCCTACTGGATCAACTATTATGAATAAGGTTATAGCAGCCTTGGCCAAGCTTAAAAGAAGCTCCAACATTGCCTTCACCTTTTCTAGACTATGGTTGGCGGATTGCTTAAATGTTATTTAGAAACTCAAGGTCAAGATTGTGTCATACGGAAAATTTCTAGCCATGCATAGGCCAAAGTTGGTTCACAGCAAAATCGTCCAGACACCGTCTATGCCCGACACCTCGGGCGATTGGGGGCCGCAGGCTGAGCTGGTCGGCCGAAGCCTTCCAGCGTACACCCCGGCTCCATCAACCCCGTCTTATACGGGAGCCCTCGTCCCACGGGCTCGGGCTGTTACCAGCCCAGCCATTAGTGGGAATGGCTGCCTATTTTCGGGAGGGGCTTCGGGCTTAGATGCTTTCAGCCCTTATCCCCGGCGGCGTGGCTGCCCGGCGTCTGCCCTGTCGGACAACCGGTAAACTATTGGCCGCAGCGTCCCGTTCCTCTCGTACTGGGGACCCTTTCCCCTCAGGCAGCCAGCACTCCCAGCAGATAAAGTCCGACCTGTCTCACGACGGTCTAAACCCAGCTCACGTTCCCCTTTAATAGGCGAGCAGCCTCACCCTTGGCCCCTTATGCAGGGCCAGGATGGGAAGAGCCGACATCGAGGTACCAAGCCGCGGGGTCGATGGGGACTCTCGCCCGCGACGAGCCTGTTATCCCCGGGGTAACTTTTCTGACACATCCGGCCCCCACCAATGGGGACACGGATGATCGCTAGGCCCGGCTTTCGCCCCCGGATCCCCCCCCCGGGGGGGCCCAGCCCGCGGGTTGGATGGGGACTCTCGCCCGCGGCGAGCCTGTTATCCCCGGGGTAACTTTTCTGCCACATCCAGCCCCCACCAATGGGGACATGGATGATCGCTAGGCCCGGCTTTCGCCCCTGGATCCCTCACTGTGGAGGATCCAGTCAGGCCGGCTTTTGCCCTTGCACTCTACGACGGGTTTCTGACCCGTCTGAGCCGACCTTAGGGCGCCCTTGATATCTTTTCAAGGGCGTGCCGCCCCAGCCAAACTGCCCACCTGCCGTTGTTCCGGCGCCGA
>CAZAPQ010000012.1:0-3906 GCA_964487415.1 uncultured Candidatus Bathyarchaeia archaeon
GAAAAAATCCGCAACATAGTCATCGCCTACCTCTCAGAAAAATCATACCTAAAAAGTTCGCAATAAATTCGCTTGCAAACAAAATTACTTTACTATTTATCACTAAAAATTCATTTAAACATTATTAAAAGAACAACTAAGAAAGGTTTGCAGAAGTCTCCTCTTTAGCTCCATGAGTTCTCTTTACTTCTTTTGATTATGTACCTTTATTTTAAAGGTGAATTTTTATGCTTAGTTTGAATGGAGTTTCTCGGCAATTATTTCTACGTCTTTTATGTTTAGAGGTTTATTTGTTGCTTTGAGAACCAGACGTGCCCTCCATCCGCATTCTTCGCATTCAAACTTTGGTGGAAGTATCCCCATATGACCCCATAAGTCACCGCTCAAAGTTCCCACTCTACGGACTTTTGGGCTTTTGCACTTTGGGCAAATCTGGATATCGACAAATTTTCCTTCCTTCTCCAGTTTTTCAAGAACTCTGACCAACTCAATGAAAGTTGGGCTTTCCTCTTTCTCTTCTAGAACGGCAATTTGCATGGGCTTCCTCTTTTTCTTCTTCGTTTTTTCATACTCACTCATTTAATAGGCTTCCAGAGGAGGCTTTCATAAATAAAACCTCACTATGGAAAATAGGTCTTATGGTACGCCAATTTACATTAGTACAGTTGCTTACGGAAGCTGATAAATAATTGTCGGGAGAATTATCTTACTGTGAAGGGGTTGAAGTGCAAATATGTAATGTCTGTGGCGCTTATTGCAATGGTGCTTTCTCTCTCATATTTGGCTATTGCCTACCCATGTAACAGTATCAAGTTCGCTGCAATTCAGGACGTTGATGATGCTCATCGGCTCATTTTCTCCTCATCTCTTGTCGTTGGAGCAGCCCTTCACGATAATTCAACGCTTCTCAACCAGACAACTAGGATGAAGATATACAGCCTTGTAAGGGATAACCCCGGAATCCACTTCAGGGCTATTTGCAGCAGCCTAAACATTCCAATAGGAGTAGCACAATATCACCTGGATATCCTCACGAAAGCCGGATTCATTTCGGTTTACACCGACGGCATGTATAGGAGATACTTCCCATCAAAAACTTTTACAGAGGACGATATTAAAATAATTTCGCTTCTAAGACACGACACAATAAGAAGCATATTATTTCTTCTATCTAAGAATACTCAAATGACACATAAGGAATTAGCTTCAAAAATAGGCATAACTTCCCAAGCCTTAACCTGGCAGATGAACCGGTTAAAGAAAACCGGTCTCATTAACATATCACAAGAAGGCATAAGCATGAAATATTCACTTAACCCAGAAAAAGCAACGATCATAAAAAGGAATATTGCCTCTCTGTTTCAACTTTAATTTTCGAATCTGATAACGATTCAAGAATTAGTCAATATTTTACACAATGTTTGAACTGAACTTGCGTCGAGTAATCTTATTTTAGTGTCTCCTAACAGAACTTTATAATACGTGACCGTATGCGCGTTTTCAGAAGATTTTTAAGGTTAAATTTTGAATTTTAGTTTGATGACTGTGTCGGTTGAGCAGTTCTATGTGTTAATTTCGTTTATTCTTGCAATTTTTGTTAGTATTGTTATTATGGCTCTTATTCGCCGTCGTAGGTTTAGGTTTCCATTTTATCAAGTTCTGCTTTTGGTGTTGTTTGTTGCTTATTCTGTTGTCAAGTTTTTAGAGAGTGACGTGACAGCGTTTTTGTTTGCGTGGTTTTCAGTTATTATGGCAGTTAATGTCGCATTCAGCATCCTTGATTTTCTTAACATAAAGTTGAACGAAAAGCTGGCTGCAAGCTTAATGTTCGTCGCCATCAGCGGAGGCGGCGTTTTGACCAACATTTTCATCCTATCCACTCCTGTAAGCTTATGGATTAAAGGGTTTGCGTTAACCGTTCTAATAGCATTACACGTTCCTTTCTTGATTGCGATGATGGCATACTTTAAAGGGAAAAGAGAACTTTCTAAAAAACTCATGCAAGACTTCTATTCTGGTAAAAACTCCAAGTCTTAAGATGTAAGTAAATAGATAATATTCTATTAAATCATCGCTAATGGAAAGTATAGAGGCTTTCAACTTTTAGGGGGTTAGTGGTAGGCGATAGTTCCTTCGTTTACCTATCCAGTCGCCTATGAATGCTCCTATGCCATAACACACTGCCCAGCTTAGGAGGAGAGAGGGCATAGGACCGATAAGGTTGGTTATGAACCTGGCGAGTCCGCTGACACCCCAAAGTATCCATATACAGAACCCTATGGGAGTAACGCCAAGCCATATGTACAACACCCTGTTAACTTTCATAGAGGGTTTGACGCGGATGTAATATGCGATGCCTATGCAGATAAAGGTTAAAGCAACTGCGCTAACCACTCTTTCTATGGATGAATGTAAAATGAAATAGGCGATTGCTCCAGAAACAATTGTTAAAAGTAGGGTTACTATCCAAAGTGGCCTCCACCACCAAGGCTTAACGGCTTTGCTTTTGAATTCGGACATGGACTTACAAAATATAGTTTATATTTCTAAAATTTAAACAATACCGCATAGAATAAGACATTTTAATCAGAAAAAGCCAAGTTTTAATATGGAGCATGAAATGTCTGGAAGGGTGTTTGAGGTTAGGGCCATTCCTGTTTGGCATATTGTGATCTTTGCCGTTCTTTGTTTTTACATGGCAGTCGGCGTTTTTGCAGTGGCTAGAAGCATAATTGAATGGCCCTTGATATTAGCCTTCTTCATCTTCCCCGGCTCGTTATTTTTTATGTTTCTCTTGTCTATCCTTTTCGGTAAGCTTAAGATATACAAGGATGGAATTTCTTTTAGAATGTATCATGTGTATTTTGATGAAATAGATGGAATTCAGCTTAAATGGGGTGGAAAGCTGTTAGTTTTGGGCAGGATGAACTGGTATTTGCTGCTCAACCCTGAAGAATTTATCAAGGCGATTGAAACCTTAAAACCAGAAGCCTTAGCGGAATATAAGAAGCCTATTAGGAAGTGGAAACCATTATTTTATCCGATAATAACCCTTGTATCTCTTTTGGTGCTGTCCGTGATTGGACGGGTTTTAGGCTGGATGGGTGTACATGTAGACCCTTTTGCTTGGGCTTTTGTATGGGGTGCCACCACAACTATCTCTACCATTATATGGGTTTATTGGCTTCCGCACCGATATAGAATCTTTGGTTTAGGCAAGCTTGGAACAGCCGTTACTATAGGTTTAGGAGCAGGGATACCTGTATTCCTAATAATGCTTACACGACTGTTTATGTAGGTGAGGGAATGGAGAAGCGCTCTAGCAAATGGTCAACAACAAAGAGGTACAAGTAGATGACTGACAAATGCTGGAAAAGTAAGCGGTTTTGGACGCTTTGCATTGTATCGACTTCTTTCGGCGTTTTAATTTTATATGCTGCTCTCTTCCCTGAAATGCCTTTAAGTAGATCACTAATTTACGCGTTAGCCTCGGCTGTTGGTGTCTTAATCGCATATTTTGCATACGCGAATAAATCCATCCTCAAAATACAGCCGGAAACTCTGCGGCGCATAATCTTCATCATGGGTGGAGCGTTTTTTGTAGGGTTCATGGTCTGGAGCGCACTTGTTTATCTGTGTCTCCATCTCAAACTCCTTGATCATCCTGTCGTGGGGACTTTGCTGGGGGTCGCTTTAATAGCTTTAATGTTAATCTTTGCCTTTATCTTTGACACGCTTGGAAAACGCCGAGGCTATAGTCCACTCATAGGTGGAATGGAAAACATTTGAGGATTGTGAAATGATGAGTAAATTTAAAAAGGTGATCGATTCTATTTGGGCGAGAAGCAAAGCTCTCAGAATTATGATCATAATCGCATTTTTCTTGGTTTTAGCAGTTCCAATTTT
>CAZAPQ010000013.1:0-6938 GCA_964487415.1 uncultured Candidatus Bathyarchaeia archaeon
TAATAACGGTCATGAATATTCAGCATGGAGGGCCTATGCTGCATGTTCCAAAGGAAAAGGGCCGCCAGCTTAGCCCTATCCAGATAAAGGCTTTCACCCGTAAGCTCATAAGCTTGGAGCAGCGCTGGAATACATCGGCCCGCATCCACACTCCAACATTCAACGCCTGCCTCAGTATTTTTGAATCCGCCGTAAGCATGCCTGTCAGGATCAGTGCACTGCTGATCCAGGATAAAATCAGCAAGCTCCCCAACCTTATCAAGAATCGCAGCCCTACGACTTTCAAATTGTTCAGCCCTGTAAGCATCATAGAGGAAGTTTATGGCGAAGGCTGCTGGAAAGGCGCCTCTGCCAAAAGCCGGATCAGGACCCTCAACCACACCACCGTTAGCCACCCTGTAAGTATGTTGGAGATCCTTCTCCATGGTTAAGACGTTGCCATTTACCTCTGCAACCCTGTTCCATTCGCTGTGCGCATCATCCCGGATCTCAACAGGATAGCCCGCCTGAAACTTTGAACCATCCACAACGGTTACATTCTTCTGGCCTGCAGGCGGATCCATGGCCATGGCTGTGGGTATAACATAAAAGTAGGGCGCATAATGCACTACAAACTCGTAATAGGCTTCAGGCACGGACTCCAGCTAAACCACCCCCACATAAGGCTCTTTTAAGCCGCTGAGAATCCGCTCCAGCTCAGCCTTTAAAATTTCAAGGGATGGCGCTTTTTCTAACGCTGAAATGTTTAGGTCTCCCAGGCGGAAGCTTAGCCCAACAGCCCCGCCCCCTGTTAAATAGCAGATCATGTATATGGCAGCTAGAAGCGTAACTGCCTCTTTCTCTATTTCTGTGCAATCAGTATGGTCGATGTTCCTGCCAAGTTCTAAGCCTACAATAAGGGAGGCCCTGCGAATCATGTCCTGGACAACGTCATCTGGAACCTCATTTTCGCTTACGTGGATTATGCGGCGGACGTCCTTGGGCTGCACTGAGGCCAAGAGATTTCACCTAAACCAGCCTATAATTGAATAAAGGCTGAAAATAAAAGCTATTTTCACGAAAAAAAGTTATTAAAAACGCGTAATTTTCTAAAAATCATGAAAAATAGGCCATAAAATTTAGCCATTTTAGGGCTCCAGTTAAGATGTGAGCTGGAAATGGGAAGTTTTAAACGTTTGACTTGGGAAACCATGTCAGAGGGGATGTTTGAAGCCTTGATAAGCGAAATTTTAAGCCTTGTAAAGGAGCATGAGGAGTGGCGTGGAAAAGCCTGCCTAAACCTAATTCCATCGGAAAACGTGATGAGCCCCGCTGTTCGAGGCCTCCTATCCTCAGAGCTTGGGCACCGCTACACAGCCCGAGACCGCTTTTACATGGGCACAAGGTTCCTGGACAAAATTGAGGAGTATGGCGAAGAACTCGCCAAAGAAGTATTCGGAGCCGAAACTGCTGACCTGCGCCCCCTATCCGGACACATTGCAGACCTCATCTTCCTAGCATGCTTCACAAGACCTGGGGATGCGCTTGCCTGTGTCTCCCCATTCGACGGCGGCTACCCGGGGATGTGGAATGAGGGGTTGGCTGGACTATTGGGCCTGTCAACGGTGCCCCTCCCATTCTCTAGGGAAACCATGAACATCAATGTGGAGGAGGCGAAGGAATCCATTAGACGCTTTAGGCCGAAGATTGTTATTTTCGGAGCCAGCCTGATAACTTTCCCCCATCCCGTTAGGGAGCTGGCTGAAACCGCCAGGGAAGTAGGCGCCCATGTCGGCTATGACGGCTCCCATGTTCTTGGGCTTATAGCCGGAAAGCAGTTCCAGGACCCCCTAAGGGAGGGCGCCCAAGTCATGGTGGGTTCAACCCATAAATCTTTCTTTGGACCCCAGGGTGGAATAATTCTAGCCGACAGGGAGCATGGAGAAGCCATGAGGGCGAAAATTTACCCGAGATTCGTGGATAATGCCCACTGGAACCGCATAGCCGCCCTAACCCTCGCCTTGGCTGAGATGAAAAGCTTCGGCAGGGCATACGCGGAGCAGGTGATTCAAAATTCCAGGGCTTTGGCCAAAGCCCTATATGATTATGGGTTTCCAGTGAAGTGTCCAAACCTGGGCTTCACCCAATCCCATCAGGTTATACTGGACTATGGAGGCGCCGAGCAGGGGAGAAAAATAGCCGAAAGGCTTCAAAAGGCAAACATAATTGTGGACTGCGCCATAAGAATTGGAACATGCGAGGTAACTAGACGTGGGATGAGGGAGGCGGAAATGCTGAAAATCGCCGAAATGATAAAGAGGGCGGCTATGGACATGGAAAATCCAGAGACCATTAGAAGGGAAGTTGCTAAACTATGCTCAGAGTTCAGCAGCGTCAAATACTGCTTCGAAAATTAGGGCTTTCAGCCATAAGTTACCATAAACGTTGATGCCTGATGTAAGGGTTGATAAATTAAATGTCGGCCGGAGTGGGCCCTGCATGTCCGTCTTGAAGGATATTGTTGACAATTATATGCGTAGGGTTTCAGGCCTCCGGGAACACTGCGAAAGATGCCTTAAAACAGAGAGGTATGGCGGAAACGTTGTCCTAATGGTTGTTGACGCGGCTTTCACATCCATTGGCCTAAACTATTTTACAGCTGTGGTTCCCAAGGTTATGGAGTTCCATAAAGCTTTCGTAAAAACCGGGAGGATAAACCGCCTAAGGGATCTTGCATCCGCCGACATAGAGGAGCTTAGAGGGGTTTGGAGGAACAAGCGCTCATGGAGCATGGCTAAGGAGATAGCCGCCTACCTTGCCACATTAAGCGACGATGACGTTACAGCGCTTAGAAAATGGGCGGGAAACACAAAACTTGAAAGCTGGAGGCAAGACCCAATTGGCCGGATTAAGGGCGTGGGCCTAGTCACTTATCAGTATTTGAGGATGATGGGCGGAGTTGACACGGTGATGCCTGACAAAATAGTCAAGAGGGTTATAAATGGCATATTAGCGAAGGCTGGACTAACGCCCATACATGATGACATGGACTTCATAAGGAGAACCGAGGAGATCGCCAGGGCCTGCGGCTACAGGCCAATAGAACTCTGCTGGATGACATGGCTCATCCAGACTGAGGGGAATAGGATGAGAATAGAAAAATATGCGGCTATACTGTCCCAAATCTAGCTTTGCCCTTTTTACACCTGTATCCTGCCTTTTGCAGCATTGCTGCGGGTTTTCGGAAAAGCCGGTTACCCCTTGGCCATGACGGTTTCCATGCTGATTTTATTCTTCCCATAACTCCCAACCATATTTGGCTACATTTTTGCGGAACTCTTCTGGTCGGATCAAGCCCAACTCGGCGGCCTTAAGCATGTCAGCTATGACGATTTCAGGGGCTTTAGGAGAGCCCCAGTTTAGGCGAACCCTGGCTTTGGCCGGGTCAAAGCCTGCCTGGGCTAAAACGACATCAAAAATTTCACGTTCGACCTGACGCTTAATGTAGCGCTGTATTGGCTTGACAAGCATTTCCTGCAGTTCTAAGGCAGCCTTGGCGCTGGCCTCGGTGAAGCCGGGCGTGCTGAAAAGTCTTGGCAGGGGTGTTTCGCAGCCGAGGTAAAACTGGTTTATGATGTGGTCAACGTAATATTCGAAGCGGGCTCTGGGATCAAGCTGCACAGCCTTAACCTCAAATGGACGATTATAGAAGAGCCAAGCTCCCTCCTCAGGCTTTTCTTTTATGGTCCTCTCAAACTTATGAATGGTGTCAGGGTCAGCCTTATCCAGGTAAACAAGAACATCGGGCCCCGCGTATTTCTCAAAGATTTTCGGAAGTATCCGCTCTATTTTTCCCTTCATCCAGGCGTAGGCTGGGCGTTTATCAGAGTTTATTGTTAGTGTGTGGAGCAAAACCTGCAGTATGCCTGTGCCGAAGGCGGAGTGTCCAAGGCAGTTTATGCGCCAATGGATTACCGCTTCAGGCTTTAGGGTTTCGCCTCCATAGCCGCTGCGAAGCCTGTAACCCTCAACCCTAAAGGGTATCCTCAGCCCAGAATGAATGAAGTTGCGCTCAATCCGCTCTACAGCATCCACGGAAAGCCTATGCAGTTCCGTGAGGCGTTCAGGCGTGATTTTAAGCCAAAAATCATTACCGCATGCAATCAAAACACGGGCCATATCATTAAGCAAGCCATCCAAATTAACTTCCGCGCAGAAATCATCTATAACCCGCTTGGCCTCAACAGCCCTTTCATATTCGCCGTTAACCGTCGTATAGAAGCCCATGCCCACACAGGCAGCGGCCAGCAAATCCACGCTTGCCTTACATGCAGGATCCCGCTCATAAAGCTGCATGACATCCTCCAGGGGAATCACGGCGGTTTCGCTTATCGTTTTGGAGCTTGGATAAGCGTATCCTGAAGCCTCCTCCCATAGCCCAAGGGCTTCCCAAATTCTATTAAGCAACCCCATCATATAGCCTCCAAAAATCTTCTGCCCTTCTCAGTTATCCTATAGGGCGCCCTATACCCTTCTGACGCCTTTTCAACGTAGCCATGCTCCTTTAGAAACTCAAACACGCCATCAAATCGGGCCCTCGTAGCCCCAGACCCAGCCTTAATCAGCGTGCGCTTCTCAAGCTGCGTCCGCCCAAGAGGGCCTAGCCTTTCAAGTTCCATAAGCACGATTTTCGCGAAATTCAAGTCCAAACGACGCCTTCTCATACACACGCAACCTCAACAGGCTTAAACCGACTAAAAAAGGGGACGCTGCCCGGATGAGCCACCACATTATTGCAAACCATCAGAATTTGCAGTTCATGTTTGCTATCCAAGCCGTAAGCGCATGGCGCTAGATCAGGCGTATAAGGCATCATTTTGGCCCCGCATAAGGGGCAGTATTCCCAGCAGTCGCAGATTATGATGTCGCCTTCCCGATCAGAGTAATAGATTTTTCCGCATCTGCTGCATTTTCCGCTATATTTTGGCATGGGCTAACCCTTGAATGGCTATAGCGATGTGCTTATGTTGGTCATTTTCGCCACGGCTTTGCTGCGCAGGACGCCTAGGCCGAAGCGTGTGGTAGCTCTAACGCCATACTTGCCTGTTTTCGGGTCTTCCCAGTCCTCAACGGTAACGTCCCTGCGCAGAAGCATAACAGCGGCTACGCGGGTGTCTATGGCGTAGGCGGTTCCATTAGGCACAAGGGTGCTGGCTAAAACCCTCATGCCAAGAACGGAGGTGACAACGCCCCGCTCGATGTCTGTTTCAGCACTGGGCAGATATTGGGCGTGAATGAATTTGTCGTCGGCCAATAGCTGGTGAAGCTGGGTTTCATGCAGCACAAGCACGTTGGGACGCCAGTTCTCGCCTCGGACAGCATTATGAAGCTTAAGCACTCCAGACCAGCTTAACGCTTGCCCATTGCCGTTTATTGGCGCTCCGCCTGCCAGGTCAGCGTCTGCAATGCTGCCATAAAGGTCAAGGATTTTCTGGGTTTCAGCCTCGCCAAGGGCTCTGCCAACCTTCTCCACCATGCTGTCCATAACATTCCAAGTGGCGTCTTCAACGAACTCCCTTGTCCATTCCTCGCTGGATTCGGCGAGAATATTTGTTTGAATGTCAACAGTGCTATGTTTTGCACCGCTTAGTCTTGTGGCTCCGCCTTCAGCATACAGGTAAGCGACAGCCTTCTCGTCAAGCGGGAACCGCTCTAATGGCTCTTTGGTGGGGCGAACGGTGATTATGCTTCTGCCGATAAGCTCTGGATAGGCTGTCTCAACAAGGGTGTCATGCATACGCCCAATGGCGCCAGCCATGTCGCTGAACAGGCCTTCCCTAACGCCGACCTCAAAGTAGCGTTTGAAAAATGGATGCGCCTGCGCCTTCTCCCTTAGCTTCTCATAGAACTGCTTATGCTCGCCGTCCCTTTGCATAAGGCTTTCAAAAAGTTTAGGCTTCACGGTGCATCACCTACTTGTCCACGTAGATGAAGATTAGGTCTCCGTCGGCGGATGCGGATTCAAGGGCTGTTCCAAGCTTTCGGTTATAGAAAATCGTGTAAGTTGCTGAACCAGCCTCATTTACCGGTTGATCCACAAGCTGGGTAACCTTGCCGTTGCCTGCACTGCAGACGGCTTTTCCACGGGTGATAGCGCCTGCAGCCGTAACCTTAACCCTTCCACGGATAAGCACAGGGCAAGGCTGTCCCTGAGCCACAGTTTTCAGGGCTATGCCAATGGCGTCATCTCCGCCCGGCGAAGGAGAAACCTTATCATCCGCGGAAAGGTAAACAGGAGAGCCCTTAGTTATGGCTGCTGCAGCCTCGAAAGTTTCGATGACAGCGTTGGGATCGTCTGTTTCACCTGCAGCCATCCAAGGTTTACCCGTCTTATCAGCCATACATTTTCACTCCTACCTTATTTTTGGTTTCAGCCAGGTCGTTCTGGCTTACTCCCAGTCACACGGGGTGACCGTGATTCAATCCTGCGGATTCTATCCTCAAGTTGGCGGATCCACTCTGCAAGCTGAGTGTTATCCAAAACCTTCCTTTTGCTCAATTCATAGAAACTTTCAGCCATTTTTCATCCTCTCCTTAAGCTTCCAAATTTCCCTTCGGATCTGCTGGTGATGGTGTTGCTCGCCTAAAGTGCTCCTCTCCACAGCAGGGCTAAGCAATAGGCTCTCGAGGATTTGGATGGCTTCAGCCACAGGCATTAATGGCTCACGGGGCTTCTGAACAAGGCTCTCGGCAAGGCTGGAAGGCTGCTGCGCTGGCGATGACGGCGATAGCTTTTTCTGCTCTGTTAAGGCTGGGGAAAGCACTGCCAATTGCGCCTTAATCTTCTCGATTTCAGCCCAAACTTCCTCAAACTCGTCTTCAAGGCTTGCCACCAGCTCGTCTAAGGTTGGCTCAGGCAAAGCCTCAATCTTTTCTGGAACAATCTCGTCTGCATTAAT
>CAZAPQ010000014.1:0-36921 GCA_964487415.1 uncultured Candidatus Bathyarchaeia archaeon
GAAAGCTCCTCTGAAAGGCTTAGGCCAATCACGCCGAGCCAGGGTCTTCTATGGATGCCAGTATTTATTATTTCTTCTGCACAGGCCTTTGCGGAGTTTATCGGAATGGCGAATCCTATTCCATGGGCGAAGGGTATTATAGCCGTATTTATGGCCACAATCTTTCCATTCAAGTCCACGAGGGGACCGCCGCTGTTTCCTGGATTTATTGCAGCGTCTGTTTGAACAAGGTTTTCCAGAAGCCCCTCCTTAGCCTCTATCGTTCTATTTAGGGCGCTGATAATTCCGGAGGTTATGGTCGGCCCGCCTGTCAAGCCGAAGGGATTACCAATTGCATATACATGTTGGCCTATTCGAAGTTTGTCTGAGTCTCCAAGCTCCGCTGAGGGAAGATTCGTCCTGTCAACTTTGACCACCGCCATGTCATGGATTGCACATGTACCTACAAGGCGGCCTTCCAAAACCTCCCCATTCCAGAGGGTAACCGCAATCCTTTCAGCACCCTCAACGACATGATTGTTTGTTAAAATGTAGCCTTCGCTGCCTATTATTGTTCCAGAACCCATGCCCTTAACGGGAAGAACTTGGTAGAAAATATTCTGAATCAGCCTTATAGTGCTTATATTCACAACACACCTGCTTACCCTTTCCAGAATATCTAAAACTTCAGCTTCATCCTTGTAGGCCAAATTTCTTTCCTCCTTCAATTTGGATGTTGCCTCTAAACTTTAACATTTTCTGCTCGTCCCTTCAAATGGGCCTCAAGAAGCAGAATTATGGCTGCAATCTGTGTTGTAACAACATAAAGGATTACCATGATAATGGGGATTCCCAATGTCACCATCAATCCATATACTGTGCCGCTTATGAGCATACCAACTCCATAGGTCGTGTTGAATATGCCGTAGGCTGTACCTCTAAATAATGGGGGCGCATACTCCGAGACTGCAGCTCGATAAACTGACTCTTGCATTCCCAAAACCAAGCCGAAAAAGATTGCTGCAAAAATTAACATTAACATGTTTGCACCTGCAAGGGTAAGTATTGGCGGAATCATTGAGATAATGAATGGCAATATCAAAATCTTGATTTTAAACTTGTCGTAGGCGTAGCCGGAAAATAACGCGGAGGGCGCGTCGACCAGCTGTATGACCATGTATAGAAGCGGAATGACCCACTGTACTTCAGGCGTAAGAATTGTATAGGCACTATAAAGGATCAGCTCATAGGGTATTAATCCTATAGTGCTCAAGGTCACGGATAACGTGTAAATATAGAAGGCTTTGTGGAGCTTTATGTCCCAAGTTCGCCGTGCTTCTTCAGACACTTGAGGCGCTTTAGCCTCTTTAACTCCGCCAATTTTCATGTAGGCGTATATCAAAGCGGCTAAAAGGGCTAGAAAAGGCAGAAGGAGGAAGGAGAATGTTTGATTGTAGTTATTGTTGCTATACAGCATTAGTCCCGCCACGATAATTGGCCCGAAAACAGCACCTACCTGATCCATAAGTTCATGTATTCCGAAGGCCTTCCCAGTACCCACCCCCCTGCTTACTATTGAAAGAACGGCATCCCTGGAAGGCGCCCTCAAGGCCTTGCCAACCCTTTCCAGCACTATTAGGATTATGGCTATTTCCCAAGCACCTGTAAAGCCCAATAGAGGAATGGACACTATGAGACCGTAGCCGAGGAATATGAAAATCCAGTAGGCTTGGGTTTTATCGGATAATACCCCACTAACAAGCCTCATGGTATAGCCGAGAAACTCTCCAAAGCGCCCGGCAAAGGCGATAATGAAGGCGGAAGCTCCTAGCAAAGCAAGATAGGGAGTTACAAGGCCGCGGGACCCCTCATAAACCACATCGCCCAAAAGGCTTACAATTCCAAGAAGAAGGATGGCAACATATGCCCTCTTAGCATCAGCTGGTACATTTCCCATAATTTTCGCCTGCCTCTTTTGGAGTTCAAGCCTACCATGGCAAGTAGCCTTAATGCCCTTTTATGTTTTCCTTAACTTGACTTTCATGAAGACACATTAAATATGGACTAAACCCTAATAATAAGATAAAGCTTTTATTAATGCTCCAAGTTTAGTTTGGCGAACAAAATAAAAGGGATCATAAATGCCGCTACAGAAGGGTGATTTCATACTCCTGGACTATGTGGCTAAGGTTAAGGAGACAGGAGAGGTTTTTGACACAACTATAGAGGAGACAGCTAAGAGGGAGCGACTATACAAAGAAGGTGAAATATACGAGCCAAAACTGGTTGTTGTAGGCGAAGGATGGGTTCTCAAAGCCCTTGACGAAAGCCTAACAACAATAGACGTTGGAAAGCCCGCAACCGTTGAGATACCTCCAGAAAAGGCCTTCGGTCCAAGGGATCCTGATAAGGTTAAACAGGTCCCGTTGAGGCGATTAACCTCTAGGGGAATTACGCCAACTATTGGAATGCGTCTAGAATATGATGGAAAAATGGCTGTAATTCGCTCTGTAGGGGCTGGCCGAGTGCTTTTGGATTTTAATCCTCCCCTAGCTGGCAAAACATTAGTTTACGAGGTTACTGTTCAAAAAAAGCTGGAGACAAGGGAGGAGAAAATCGCCGCACTTATCCACCGTAGAATACCAGCAGTAGAAGCTGAAAAGTTCAAGTTCACCATCAACGAGGATACATTAAGCATAGAAATGCCTGAAGAAGCCCTATACCTCGAAGGCATTCAGCTTGCAAAAAGGGGAATAGCCCTAGACGTGCAAAAATTCCTTCCGGAAATTACAACAGTGAAGTTCACGGAAACCTTTAGGGCGCCGGAAGCCAAAACAAAAGCACAATAGCCCTTTACCTAAATAACGCCAGTTTCCCTGGCAACCCTCTCACAGTCTTCCAAGCTTAAGTTTAACTTGTTAAGTATTGTGTAACGTTCAGGTCTTATGGAGCCAGCCATATAAAGGGCTTTCACCACATCTTCCCGGGATAAGCCCAATTCCTGAGCTGTTGTCGGAGCGCCCAATGTTGTCAAGGTTTCTTTTATTCGCTGCCACTTTATTCCATGGAGATAAGCCGCTAGGATAGTGCCAACACCGCAGCGCTCTCCATGCAGGGTGCAATTCGGCCTTATAATGTCTAGGGCATGGCTGAAAAGATGCTCAGACCCGCTGCATGGACGACTGCTCCCCGCGATGCTCATGGCTACACCACAGCTTATTAAAGCCTCCAGAAGCACTCGTAAACCTTCCTCGCCTCCAGATTTTATGAGTTTTGCATTCTGCATTACAAGCTTAGCGCTCATCATCGCCAAACTGGCTGCATATGCTCCATAATACTCATTCCTCTCTCTATGAGCAAGGCGCCAATCCTCCACAGCGGTAAACTTTGCTATGATGTCTCCACAGCCGCTTGCTACTAAACGCTTAGGCGCCTGCATTATAACCTCAGTGTCCGCTATTATGGCAATCGGCGCCTGAGCCTTGACTGAAAAGGGTTCTTTAAGGCCCTTTACTGAGGAGAGGGGGCTTGAAATTCCATCATGAGAAGCCGTTGTAGGAACGCTTATGAATGGAATGCCCTGATGTGCTGATCCCAGCTTTGCAACATCGATTTTTGTTCCGCCGCCAACCCCAAAAACCACTTCAGGTTTTAAGGCTTTGATTTTCTCCTCAACAAACTCCACATCACGGGCAGTGGCTGATTCCACAATAATCGTCTCTGTGGTTATGCCCTCACCCTCAAGATATTCCTTAACAATATTTCCGGCAATATGATATGTTCTTGAACCCGTAATTATAAGTGCGGATTTCGTGAAGCCAAGCCTAATAGAAACCTTGGCAACTTCCGCTATTACCCCCTTGCCGACAATAACCTCCCTTGGAAGTTGCATCCAATGATGCCTTAAACTCAAGCTAACCACTGCCAGACAAGATTAACGGCGCACCATAAATAGATAGCCCAAAAACCTTAAAACTTTTTGTGGATGGCGCTTTTGAATTTGTTCTACCATAAACTTAATAAGACTCTAACCATGAATACATGTTGCTACTTTGATTTCAGACGCTTTGACAGTATGTTTAGGTTTTGGGAGAAATGCGATATGGCGTTTAAAGATGTGGCCAATCAATTAACTTTGAAGGGCACAACTACGGTAGGCGTTGTATGCAGAGATGGGGTAATCTTGGCCTCCGACACCAGGGTTACCATGGGGTACTTTATAGCCCACAAGCATGGTAAAAAAATCTACAAAATTGATGATCATTTAGCCGTGACAATTGCAGGAACCGTTGCAGATGCCCAGAGAACCGTGGATATACTGACGGCTAACGCTCAGCTTTATAAAATCAGCAACGGAAGGCCAATGCCTGTCCATGTAGCTGCAAGGCTTATTGCAAACCTCCTGTTTTCAGCGAGATTCATGCCATTACTAACTCAAGTCCTAATAGGAGGCATGGATGACACGGGGCCCCATGTATTCTCTCTTGATCCCCTCGGCAGCTTGACCGAGGAAAAATGTGTTGCCACAGGCTCCGGCTCACCAATAGCGTATGGAGTGCTTGAGGACAAGTTTAAGGAGGATATGTCAGTGGCTGAGGCTTTGCCCATGGTGGTTAAGGCTGTTAATGCGGCGATGAAAAGGGACACGGCCAGCGGTGACAGTTTCAACGTGGCCGTAATAGACAGGAATGGCTACCGCGAGTTAACCGACGAGGAGAAAAAGCAAATTCTGGAGGATCGGGAAGTTTAAAGTTGGCTCCCAACTCTGAAAGAGAAAAGATAGAGATAAGCCATTATGTGCTAGAGAATGTTCCAAAAGAAGCTGAAGTGACCAGGGTAGAATATGAAGGGCCAATGCTGGCAATATACGCTAAAAAGCCGGAAATCCTAATAGAACATGGAACCATAATTGCCGACATAGTTAACGTGATAAGAAAAAGGATTGTTGTACGCTCAGATCCATCTGTCAGGCTTCCTGAGAAGGAAGCCGAGAAAATAGCCCGCGAGATAATCCCTCCGGAAGCAGAGGTTACGGACATTAGCTTTGATCCAAGCCTAGGCGAAATAATAATCGAGGCAAAAAAGCCTGGATTAGTTATTGGTAAGAATGGGGCGGTTCTTCAGGAGATCATAAAGAGAACCAAATGGCGCCCAAATGTTCTAAGAAGCCCGCCTCTTCGTTCAAAAATAATAGCCCACATGCGCCGTTATCTACACGCTGAAAGCAAGGAAAGGGAGAGGATTCTACGCACATTTGGAGAAAGAATTTTCCGGCCCAGAGTATTTGAAATCGGCGACGTTATGATAACGGCTTTAGGTGGGGTTAAAGAGGTTGGCCGATCAGCTTTTCTGGTTCAAACAAGGGAGAGCAACGTGCTTCTTGATTGCGGCATAAACCCGGGCTCGTTAAAACCCTTTGAAGCTTTTCCAAGACTTGACCACCCATCATTTGAAATTGACTCATTGGACGCTGTCGTGGTAAGCCATGCCCACTTGGACCACTGTGGGCTTGTCCCATTCCTTTTCAAATACGGTTATGACGGGCCAGTTTATTGCTCCGCGCCCACCTCAAGCCTTATGACGCTGCTCCAGCTTGACTATTTGGATGTAGCCGGCAAGCAGGGTATTATTCCGCCCTACGATCAAAAGGACGTCCGCGAGTGCGTTTTGCACACAATTCCCCTGCGCTATGGAGTGGTCACAGACATAGCTCCTGACATACGCTTAACATTGCACAATGCCGGACATATTTTAGGATCAGCAATAATTCACTTACACATAGGCGAAGGACTACACAACATTGTCTACACAGGCGACTACAAGAGCGTCAGAACGACACTTCTCGAGGCTGCAGCCTCGGAATTTCCAAGAGTTGAAACTTTAATAACTGAAAGCACTTACGGCGGCCCAGACGACGTTATGCCTTCAAGATCCGAGGCTGAGGAACGACTGGCAAGGGTTATAAACGAAACCTTGGAGAAGAAGGGCAAAGTCCTAATTCCAGTGCCAGCCGTGGGCAGAGCTCAGGAAATAATGCTTATTCTAGATGGATATATGAAACGGGGGATAATAAAGGAGGCGCCAGTATTTATAGAGGGCATGATCTCAGAGGCCACGGCGATACATACGGCATATCCGGAATACTTGGGCAGGGATGTCCGTAACAGTATTCTCCGCGATGGGGTTAACCCCTTCGAGTCAGATTACTTCACCATCGTTGAGCATCCAAGCGATAGACAAAGCATTATTGAGGGTGAACCATGTATTGTATTAGCTACTTCTGGAATGCTTGAAGGCGGGCCAGTGATAGAGTACTTTAAGAACCTCGCTGAAGATGAAAGGAACTTAATAATTTTTGTAAGCTACCAGATTGAGGGAACCCTTGGAAGGAGAGTGCAAAAGGGCATTAATGAGGTTACCATGATAGATAATGAGGGCAAAATGACGGTTGTAAAAGTGCGGATGCGCGTGGAATCTATAGAGGGATTCTCCGGACACTCTGACAGGAAACAGATAATGACATACATAACCAATCTCAAACCAAAACCAGAGAGGATAATAGTCTGCCACGGCGAAAAGGCTAAAATATTAAGCATTGCAAATCTGATTGAAAAGAAGATTGGAATACCGACGATCACACCATCAATCATGGAAACAACTAGGCTGTTGTAGGTACAGGCTCATTTACTATCTGGGCTTTTTCCCTCCAGATTTTCACGTTGGGAGGGCAGACAACAACCCTTTCTTCTCCTAAACGGGCAATATCCCCGCCTATAGACTCAGCAAAACCGCAGAGTTCATCAACCGCTCGTTTTACATCCTCAATGCTTTTATTTGCTAAAGGCGTTATCTTCAGGATTACAATATTTCCGGAGCGAACCTCATTCTTAACGGTCTCCACATCCGCCAGATCCCGCAGAGGTATAGCCTTCAGAAAAGTTTTAATCTCTTTAACACCCTCCGACTCCTGCTTACCTTTCTTGCCCCTGCGGAATGGGTTAATTAAATTGAGCAAATCTCTCCTCTCTTACATTTTCTTATCTTTACTTTCCATAGAGTTAAGTCTTTTCCCCTGAAAGTTACATTTGAATCAGAAATACAGATTTTATATTAAGAATTTATGAATTCGAAATCATTATTTATAGCATTTTATTTTGCCAATTCATTCTGCTGGTTTCATAAGGGATTTAATGAAGTTCCATACTCTGTCGCCTACGAAGTGAATATTCTTAACAACAACTCCACGCTTTACTTTTGAGACTTCATCACTGCTGTAGATTATTTCCCCAATGGCTATGGGCTTATCATGCCTTTCATCAACCACAACAACCAAGTCGCCTTTGCTAAAGCTTCCTTTAAAATGAACAATTCCAGGAGCCATAACATCAGCTCCGTTGCAAATATGGGGGACAGCTCCCATGTCAACTGAAACCTTAGGCGCGATGGAGATGAAAGCCTCGAAGTGCAACGTTGGAAAAATCTCACCATTACCCTTAAAGAGTATGGGATTACTGTTTAATAAGAAGATTTTCCCGAAATCCGCTTCAACTAATTCCATTCTAGCTTCGGAACCAAAAAGATCCTCCAAATTCAACCTTAACTTCTCAGAAGCCTCTCTTAAAATCTCCTTAGCTTCTTTGGCTTTTATGAAATATCGCTTGTATCGCTTGGACATATGCGCTTCCTCGGTAGATATGCTTAAATTATTAAAGCTTAATATAAAAGCGATGAAATGCCAATTTGAGGTTTACAATATGAGCGAGATGACTACAGAAATCCTTGAAAGAAGTCTCGGGAAAATAGTGTTGGTGAGATTGAAAGGCGGGAAAAGTTTAAGGGGAAAATTGAAGGGATTCGACCAACACTTAAATCTTGTACTAGAGGAAACAGAGGATACCACGGAAGCTGAAAATGTGAAGAAGCTTGGACTAATAATCGTCCGAGGAGACAATGTGGTTCTAATATCACCGCCGCCGAGGTGAAATTATTGGGAAAAGGCACTCCATCCTTTGGAAAGCGGGCGGGTAAAACCCTTCACATAAGATGCCGAAGATGTGGGAGAAGATCATATAATGTTTCAAAGAAACGGTGCGCTGCATGCGGCTATGGGGCAACTCCAACAATTAGAACCTATTCTTGGCAGACAAGAAACCTAATCAGGGAAAGGGTAAGATAGCCTTTAAAAATTTTCACTGCTGTAGTAGCCCCTGTCGATCTTAACGAATATTAGTGGACCCTTACTTCTGGTTAACTCTCTGGCTTTACGAATGGCTCTGTTAACAAGGTAAAGGATCTGCTCTTTTTCATCCCTATATTTGACGCCGCCTATCTCAGCTAATTCCATTTTGAGCAGGTTCTCTGAAAGAATTGAGGTGCCGCAGATTTCTCCATTCTTAACAAGCGTGGAGATGATGATTTCCTGCATTTCCTTTCTGTTTGGAAGACTTCTCCATATAGGCTCAGCCTTGCTAATCATCTTTGATATTTTATTCCACTTTTTGGAGTCATCATCCCCTATTAAGAGTTTAACCCTCTCCTTCCATTTTTTGAGCCATATCCCCGTCCAAAGGTCAATGAAATCCCCAAGTTCCTTTGGATCACTTTTGTAGAGATCCTCCAGCTTATTTGTAAGCTCATAGTCGCCTGCCTCCATTCCGGCAAGGTTCCAATGGACTTTAAGGTAGTTGGTTAGGTCTTGGCATGCAATCTGCAAAACCTTGCGGTCAGCCCCCCAAATGTCCAGCATGGGGTTTTTGCTTTTTAAATTTTCAGATAACATTATCTCAATGAAATTCATTATTTCCCGCTCGAAGCCCTCTCCAGTCTAATACTAGATGCATGATTTAAATAAACTTTATTTATAATTACTTCTAGAACCTTATACCAAATGATTTTCAGCAATATTTTCATGAGTGAAATATTTTTCATTCAACGAATGCTGGAAGGGCGTTTATATTTTCAAGGATTAGGTCCGGCTTTTCTCTTTCAAGCTCCTCCATCGAGAAGATTCCGGAGAAAAAGGCTACGGTCTTTGCTCCAGCCAATTTTCCAGCCTTTATATCAGATATGGAGTCGCCGGCGACTAGGCACTCGCACGCTTCTAAGCCCAGCCGGCGGGCACACTTTAATACGGGTTCTGGAGAGGGTTTAGGAGTTGAGGTATCCAAGGCTGTTACTATGCATTTAAAATACTTGGATAGATTAAATTTTTCCAGCTCCCTCAACACTTTGTCCTTTGGGACATGGCGCATGGTTAGAAGTGCAAGTTTAGCTTTTTCCGAGAGTTTCTCCAAGGTTATGTAAACCCCAGGCAAGGGTTTTGACCTGATTTCCGTTATGCTGTAGTATGTTTCCAAATATTTGCTGAGGAATTTTTTAATGTCCCTTACCGGAACAAGGTCTGCGATGGGAAGGCCCTGCTCAAGTCTTTTCGGAACCTCTAAAGCAATTTTCGGGTCGAAGCTAGTTACTCCAAAAGCTTCCAAAGCCTTTTTGAACGCCTCTTTATAGGCGTCCCTGGAGTCAACCAGCGTTCCGTCCAAGTCTATTATGATGCCCTTAACCTTGAACATACGGTATCGCGTGTCCTTTACCTCTGTCTTATATAATTTTATTGCTTTATTTTTCGATAAGTTTTTATTTGGGCCTTATCGTCTAAAGGTAAGCCAGAAAAGCGTGAGTAAATAGCATGGTAAGGAAAGCAAGGATACGTCTAACAAGCACGGATTACAAGAAGCTGGAGGAGGTCTGCTCGGAACTAAAGGCTATCGCAGAGAAGACAGGAGTGAAAATGGTTGGGCCTGTGCCCCTTCCAACAAAGAGGCTTCGTGTTCCAGTTTTGAAATCTCCATGCGGCGAGGGAACCTCCACTTGGGATAGATGGGAACTCCGCATCCATAAACGCTTAATCGACATAGATGCTGATGAGCGAGCTATGAGGCGTATTATGAGGATACGTGTCCCAGAAGAGGTTCACGTCACAATAGAGCTTACTTAAAATTATCAGAGTTTTAGAAGTGGAAAATCGTTAGGATTGTGAGAGTCAAACTCAACAGAAACGCGGCAGCCCATACAATTTTATTCCAGTGGAAGACCTTTAAGCCGTCCAGCATTCCCAAGGGTATGAGGTTGAAGAGGGCTATCCAAGCGTTAAAAGCGACCAAATAGATCAGAATGGGATGTGATGTTAAAATTGATGCTGCCATCAACGCGGTTGCTAATGCAATGTTGGCAATTGGACCTGCGACGGAGATCTTACCTATGCTTTCTCTTCGTGCAAAACCAGATGTGAAAACAACTCCTGGAGAAATTATTTTGAAAAATGGTGAAAATATTGATATTGCTGTTAGTATTACGCCCCACATTACAAGCCTAAATTCAGCCCATAAACCCTCTCTTTGGGCGGCAAACTTGTGAGCTAGTTCATGGAATAGGAAGGAGGCCACAACCAAAAGGGAAAAAGTTAACAGCATACTAATGTCGTTCATCGCTACCCTAAAGGATAAGCCTATTCCGAAAATTAATAGAGCAGCCAAACTTAGATGCTTAACTTCCTTTAGGCTGAAGCCGAACCGTCTTATAGGTTTAACCGGAATATAAGTGAGGGTATAGCCATATTCGCCATAAGATTCGTGGGGTTTGGACAAAGGCTCCTTTTTTGGGGCGCGGGCAAACTCTAGTTTGGCGCACTCATGATTTTCGGGGAGACGGTGCTCTGAGCAGAAATATTCTCCACAGTATGGACATTTAAAGGGGAGGGAAATCTCTTTTTGGCATTTCTGGCATTTCATGGCATCTCAGCCTTTACGCTTAAGTTCTTATTATGCCTTATCATGATATCCATTTCCGGTTAAAATAGGTTAAATAAGGCTAGCCCTAAAAGGTTGATTGGACGGAGGGAAGGTCTTGAAGGCTTTCAGTTTTGTTCATACGGCAGATCTGCATTTAGGCTATTCTCAATACGGTCTGGAAGCCCGTAGGGAAGATTTTGACAAGGTTTTCCAAGAGATTGTGGACAGGACATTAGAGTTAAAGCCCACATTCATGATTATTGCTGGAGATTTCTTTCATAATGCGCGCCCCTCTAACGTCACTTTAGAAAACGCCATTAAGAATCTTATCCGCCTACGGGAGGAGAACATACCCGTGTTGGTGGTTGATGGTTCCCATGACTCAGCGCCAAATATCATTACTAACACCATCTTAAACCCCCTGGACAGCGCCGGACTGATTTATTATCTGCCAAGGCACAAAGATGCTTGTTGGCGAAAGCCTGGATGCTGCTATGTTTATGGGGTGCCCAATTTCAGAACGAGACGTAAAACTGAGGAAATGCTTACGGCATTTATTGCGGAGAACAAGCCTAGACCAAGCCCTGAAACCTTTAACATATTCACTTTTCACATGACCATAGACCTTCCAGAGCTTAATCCCCCATATATGGAGGCGGAGGCCCCGCCCGAGCTTATACCAGAGGGATTTAACTATTATGCCGGAGGTCATATCCACAAGCGCTATGAGGGAAGGCTCAAAGGCGGATTGCTGGTTTACCCTGGAAGTACTGAAACAGTGAATTATGATGAAGCTGGGAATGAGAAGGGCTTCTATTATGTTGAAGTGGATTCTAATGGGAATGCTGATCTACAATTTATAAAGCTAAAGTCTCCCCGCGAGTTTATTGTTCTGGAACAGGATTTTACTGGCTATACTGCCCCTAAGATAACCGAACTTGCAGTGCGGCTTGTGAAGGAGAATGATAAAGAGGGGGCCATATTGGTTCCTGTTTTGAAGGGAACTTTACCTGCCGAAGTTAGCCGTGGAGATGTTGATGTTGCCCAAATTAGGGGTGCAGCTGAAAAGGCTTTGCTTGTCCATCCGGTTGTTTTTCTGCGGGAAAGCGGGATTCCGGAAACGGTTGTTCGCTCCATATTCGAGAGTGAATTTAAGGATTTGAAGACGAAGAGCTTCGAATATTTCATGGAGATTTTTTCTGAACGTTATGGCAGGCAGGAAGCTGAGAAAATAGCCCGTGCTGCCGTGAACCTTATTGAACCCATAGTCAAAAAGGACGATGGGAAAGTTAAACAGTTGCTGGAGGAGCTTCTTGGTGAAGATTGAAGTTGTCCAGCTTGAGAATATACGATCCCACACGAAGACCACGGTGCCTTTTGTAAAGGGGTTCAACTGTCTAGTGGGTGGCTTGGGCTGCGGGAAGTCAAGCATACTTTATGCCATAGACTTTGCACTTTTCGGAGACCCGCTGGGAAGAAGCTACGATTACCTGCTTAGGGAGGAAGCCGAAAGCGGAAAAGTTGTTGTGCAGTTTACTCAGAATGGGAAAAGCTATACCATATGCAGGGGGCTGAAGAGACGGGGGAAAGGCATAAGTCAAGATTTTGATCAACTAAAATTTTTTCAGGGTGAAACTCTAATCGCAAGTGTGAAGAACGAAGCCGTGGAGGAGCAGCTGAAAGCAATAACAGGTTTGGAAAAGGATATTTTCCGTGAAATAGTTTGGATTAGGCAGGAACACCTTAAAGAGCTCTTAGATGGCCCTCCCAGAGAGAGGCAAAGACGACTGGACGAGCTTTTCGGGCTCTCAGACTATGAGACTGCATGGAGCAACCTTCTAAACTACGAAAGGGAATATGAGGGGGAGAGGAAGGTCTACGAGAAAGACCCGGACATTGTTGGGCTAGAGAAACTAGGCGCAGAATATAATCGCCAAGCAGAGGAGTTCACCATACTAGAGATGGACATACAAAACACTGAAAGGAAGCTTAACGAGGTCAAGAAAGCCCTTGAACAGGCCGAGCTGAAGCTTAAAAACCTTGAGGAATTAAAAATTAAGTTTGATGAACTGAAAAGGAAAGAAACAGAACTTCAAACGAGTCTTGTAAATATTGAGGATGCCCTGGCATCCCTTGCTGACAAAATAAACAGCAGGAAAGCATATTTTGAAAATCTAAAGCAGCAGCTCAACACCATGGAAAACCAGGCGCGGACATACAGGGAAAAACTTAAGGAGTTCGGAGTTCCCGCGGACAAGCCAATTGAAGAGCTGAAACGTTACTTTTTAACCTTTGATGAGCAGATGGCAAGCCTAAAGGCTGAACAGGAGGCCACCCTTCGAAGCATACAAACAGATCAGAGGCGAATTGCCTCGCTGTCCACTGAGAGTCGCTGTCCCTTATGCTTACAACCCCTAAACAGTGAATACAAAAGCAGTCTTATACAGAGGATTCAAAAGGAGAATATGAACAGGCAGAAGACAATAAGCCAGCTTCAAGGCGAAATTGAGGAGCTTCAAAAAATCAAAGAAAGGGCAAGCAGCATCTTCTTGAATCTTCAGACGCTTCTCCCCAGAATTGAGGATTTAAAAACACGCCTAAATGATGAGTATAAAAATATAACAGAGCTCTCAAAGGAATTTGAGGAAAAGCAAAAGCTTGAAAACACTTTGAGAGCGCAGCTTGAAAGCTTAAGGGCGCAAATCTTCCGATTTGACCTATCCGAGATTGAGAACGCGAGAAAAATTAGGGAGCAAGCTTTCAGGCAATATTATCTGCTTGAATCTGAATATCGCACTAAAGAAAATAGAAAAAAGGACATGTTAAGGCGGCTAGAGGAGCTTAAAGTGCGAATAGACCAGGCCCAGAAGAAAGTTGAACGCATGGAAAAGCTCAACCGGATATTAGACATTATAGGAAGCTTACGCGACGCATATAGGAGCATCCAGCCAAAGCTCCGAAGCGAGGTTGTGAAGGTTCTTAAAAGTTTTGTTCAGCAAATTCTCGATGACATAATAGGCGGAGAAGGAGCACCCATAAACATCATTATAGACGAAACCTACACGCCCTATGTGATCAGCGAGGGCGGAACCGAAAGGGAGGTTTCAAATCTTTCAGGAGGAGAACGCACCCTTCTAGCCTTCGCCTATAGACTTGGATTAGGACATCTAATAATGCAGTCTAAGGCTGGCCATAGTTTGAGCCTCCTATTACTGGACGAGCCCACCGAAAGCCTCGGCAGAGAGGATGGTTCAATAGATAGGTTGGCTGAGGCCATATCACGTCTAAAATCCATCGAGCAGATTATAGCCGTAACCCATAGTGAAGCCTTCGCGGAAAAAGCCGAACATGTCATAAAGGTTGAGAAGGAAAACGGCCGGAGCCGAGTATTCATCGAAAAATAGGCAAATTTAAAACTTCACTTCTACGACTTTATTTTCCAGCGTGCCGATTCCTTCAATCTCAATTCTGACAATGTCGCCATCTTGTAGGAATTTCGGCTCGGGCTTCAGTGCATACCCAACCCCCGCCGGTGTTCCAGTGGCAATTATATCGCAGGGCTCAAGGGTCATTACACGGCTTAGATGGTGAACTATTTCATAAACGTTGAAGATCATGTTTTTTGTTGTAGAGTTCTGGCGGAGCTCCCCGTTAACCCATGTGCGAATGTAAAGGTTTGTTGGATCTGGAATTTGATTTTGGGTGACTATGCATGGGCCTATTGGGGCGAATGTGTCAAAGCTTTTGCCGCGGGTCCATTGGATATCTTTCAGCTGGATGTCCCTTGCCGTAATATCATTCAGAATCGTGTATCCGAAAATGCATGATCTTGCCTCTTCGGCTGAAACATTTTTAGCCCTTGCACCCATCACGATGGCAAGTTCAGCCTCATAATCAAGCTGTTTGACAAAGCTTGGTTTTATAATGCTTTGGCCATGCCCAATTATTGTGGTGTGTGGTTTAATGAATATTATGGGTTCACTTGGCACGGCTTTACCCCTTCCCGTTACGTCTTCTTCAATGTGATCCAAATAATTCAATCCTAAACAGATGATTTTAGGCGGATGAGCAAGTGGAGCAAGCAACCTAACCTCATCCAAGGGTAGAGAGAAAGCTTCAATTTCCTTTTCTGAAGCCTTTTTAAGAATTTCCTCAGCCGCCTCAATAGCCCTAATGCCTTTCCTTACAAAACCTTCAAGAGTCTTTGGAAGCTTTAATCCAAACTTTTCCGCAAGAGGCCTAATACGCAGCATTTTTCCATTTTTGGTTAATATGCCATACGTCTCTTCTTTCCAACAGCGACATCTCACAAGCTTCATGGCATACTCGCCTTTTCAGCATATTCTATCAGAATTGGAAAGTAACTCTGTTAAGGCTTTCCTTAACCATATCGCGGCTCCAGAAATTATTAACCATGAGCAACGGCTGACTGCTATTTGAAAACCAACTACTTTTATAAGATTTATTCAGAGCCTAAACCTTTCTCATTGCTTTTTGCATGTCACGTTACGAAGCTATCTAGAAAAAACAACATCTTAAATGAAACTGTTCACAGCTATTTCAAAATTCGCTTATGGTTAAAACACAGTTACTTTGGTACTTAATATCTAAAGATTTTTATATCTTTCTCCCCCCTCAAAATAGTGGTGCTTACGGGTGGCTGGAATTAAAGTCTATGTTAGTGATAATGTCGAGAAGAAATTTAGAAGGTTGGCAATGAGTGTTTATGGTTATGGCAAGGGGTCCCTTAGCAAGGCAGCTGAGGAGGCATTTTTGTTGTGGATAATGCGTCATGAATCCAATCTTGGGGAAGTTAATATCCCTGAGGATCCTGTAGCGGCAATTAAAGGTTTGCTCCACGGCGTTGGAAAGACCAGCGTCGAACTTCAACACGAAGCTAGAAAGATCAGGGCGGTTAAAGCTGTTGCAAAGAGCTAATAAAGCAGAGTACTTAGTGGATGCAAATATTTTTCTTGAATTGCAGCTGGGTCAGCAAAAGGCGGATATCTGCGAAAAGGTTTTGAGGAAATTTAGTGTAGGGGAGCTTGAAGGTCTGTTAGTTGATTTTGCCATAGACACCATTGTGATAGTTATGGAGAACTATGGGAAGGGAGCGAATGAAATTAGAACTTTCCTTTCAAGTCTTGTGGGCTATAAAGGTCTTAGCATTCACTTTTCCTCTTTAATAGACAGGATTATGGCAACTAACCATATGAGGGACTATGGATTAGATTTTGACGATGCGTTAACCTTACAGGCTATGAAGGAAAACCGGGTAGATAAGATAATAAGTTATGACAAGGATTTTGAAAAAGTTCCATTTATTAAAAGAGTTCAACCTGAAAACCTGCTTTAGTTCATTCTGCTATTGCAGCGTTGTTTCAAAGCGAGTTAAATTGAGCTGTTTAATCCTTTCTCATGAGCATAGAAGACTAGTATTGTATATGTTCATGCGGTGATTCGTAACCGTTGAAGGCGTTTCGGCGGGTAATCCAAACGTTAAGCTTTTCATGGCAAGGAAAAGCGGCTGAATATCAACGAAATAGATAAAAAGTTGACATTTATAATGAGGCAGAGGCAGGTAGCGAGATGGCCATTAATGAAAAACTCTTCAAGGCTTTGGAGAGCGCAACACATTATTTGAAAGAGGTTATTTCCACGCTAAATGTGGATTTTAAGGATTTTGAATACGCGGTTTGGCATCTTGCAGCCGATCTCGAGTATGCTTTGCTGTTATTTTCTCTGCTTTTAGGAGAACATGATGCGTCATCGTGGCGGCCTAACTCCGTTGGAAATATGGATTTAAGCAAAACCATTGATTCAATTCGGGACTTACTGGACAGATCTATTAAGGCCTTGGCGGTTGGAAACAAATTGGACGCCTATAAATTTGCCTATATGGCAAGACACCACGTTTTCATAATTCAAGAGGATATTTCTAAAAGGAAAAAGCAGGAAGTCGGGAAGAAATAACTTGGCTACTCTTCTTCTCGAAGTTTTCTCTCCTTAATCTTTAGGGCGCCGCCTTCCAGGCTTATTACCCTAAAATATTCCTTTAGCTCCCTCTGGTGGAGAAATTTCCGCAATAGCACCCTCAAATATCCCTTTGAAAACTCCTTATTTTCATCCTTAACTGTTATTTGATCTGTTGAAAGCTCTACTTCTTTTCCTATTTTGCCCTTCAAAAAATCTGCAAGCTCCTTAGCGATATCTTCTCCTTCAACCTTTAGCTCAGCTATATCTACCTTCAGCGCCATGCCTAATATTCACCACCATTCAACTTTCTAAACCGCTTTATAAAAATATATGGAGCTACTCAACGGATATTTCCTCCCTCAATCCAGCTTCTGGGTAGACAAACATTTTAACACTTTCAGGCCGCATGCCCACCAAAACCTTTTCCCCAACATCAAACCATTCGCATGTCAGGGAAGGAACGATAACCACAACTGAATCCTGATTTTCAAGCCTAACCTCATATCGCATAAAGGTTCCTTCAAAAGTAACCCTCTCTATCTCCCCTGGAATGGAATTTTCCGCCCTCTTTTTACCTGCCCTCTGTATTGTCAAAGTTTCAGGTTTTATGGCTAGAACAACCCTTTCCCTAATTCCTATGCCCTCTGTATTTGGGACATGAACTTTTAAACCCCCTCGAAGTTCTACCAGGGCCTTTTCACCAGTTGATTCAGCTACATATCCTTCGAGAAAGTTTGAGCCTCCGATAAAATTGGCAACAAAGAGACTTTTAGGATTGGTATAAAGCTCCTGAGGTGTACCCACCTGTAGAACCTTACCCTTTCTCATCACGGCTATTCTGTCAGATATCGCCATGGCCTCAGCCTGATCATGGGTCACATGTATGGCTGTCAATTCCAAATCCTTAGCCATTCGCCTAATCTCATACCTAAGCTCATTTCTGACCTTTGCGTCCAATTGGCCGAGAGGCTCGTCAAGGAGAAGAATCTTGGCACCTGCGGCCAGCGCCCTTGCCACGGCTAGTCTCTGCATCATTCCACCGCTTAATTCGCTGGGATAAGCGTCCAAGCGTTCATGCAGCCTAACCATTTCCAGAACCTCGTGGCCTATTCTTTCAGCCCTTTGCATGTCAAAGCCCTTAACTCTAGGCCCGTAAGTCACATTTTCCCAAGCATTCATATGCGGAAACAGCGCAAAAGTCTGGAAGACAAAGCCGATGTCCCTGTCCTCTGGTGGAACATCATTCACAAGGCGGTCACCAATGTAGATTTCCCCGCTGTCAGGTTTAATTAAACCGGCTATAAGCCTAAGAAGCGTGGTTTTGCCGCATCCGCTTGGACCAAGCAGGGAGAAGTATTCCTTATCTCGGATATGGAGGCTCACGTTATCTACAGCCACCACCCTGCCGAACTTTTTAGTTACGTTTACTAAGCGGACGTCAGGCATGGACAGCCTCCCATTAACGTTGCAAACCTTTCTTTGCTAATTCTTCTGTTAGGTATATGCTTTATCACCTTAATACCTTCCCCTGCCCCTCACAACAATTCGCAGGACTAATAATATTATGAATGAGAGCACTATTAGGATACCGCAGCCCAAACCTATCTCCGTGGAAGTAATAGGCACCTTCCCCTTAACCCAATCCACAAGAATAACCGGTGCAGTTCTCAGATCCGTAACCGCTAAGGTCGCGCCAGTCTCGCTTACGCTCCTAGTGAAAACCATAACAGCACCAGAGAAAAGCGAATATTTAGTCAACGGAAAGATTATCGTTCTAAAAACAGCGAAAGGTTTGGCGCCAAGGGTTCTTGAAGCTTCTTCTATGTCCATGCTTATCCTTTGGATGGCCGCAGCCATCGACCTCACAAAGTATGGATAGGTTATGGCCATATGCGCAAATGTGAGGAGCAAAAATTCAGGGATAAAAGCCACAGTTTCCTTCCAAAAGAACCTTAAAGAAACACCAAGAGCTACTGACGGAATAATTATGGGAATATCCACTAGAACATCTAAAAGGTTTGAAACTTTTCCAAGCCTTTTACGAGCCACAATAACAGCCATCGGCAATCCAATTATGAGATTCAGCATGGTTACAGCTGCACCAAGGGAGTAGGAAAGCATTATGCTCCGCCAATAATCGCCCCACGGCGAAACGCCAGAGAGAGCCTTCAACAGAACATCCGTGAAAAGGGATTCAAAGGCTGGAAGTGCTATAAAAAGGGATGGGACAAGCACAATCAAGAAGAATGCAAGGAGCGCGAAAGTATTTCTTGTGGACACAGCTTTTGAATAGCTAATTTTCCTCTCAAAGCTGGGCCAAGCCCTTTTGAGTGGAAGCCTAATCTTTGAGCCCAAAAAGCGTATTACCACAAAAATAAGGCATGAGATTGCTATGAGGATCACGCTTGCAAAAACCGTTGCACCTTCATAATCAGCTTGGCTTACTAGAGGAGGACTGGCTGAAAAGGCGTTTTTCATGTTCTGAATGAATACGGCGCCATTTTCAAAGGTCCCTGCAACCATCATTGTGGCACCTGTTTCCGACAGGGACCTGGCAAAGGACAACGTGAAAGCAGCGATTATTGAAGGCTTTATAATTTCAAGGGTTACAGTTCTAGCAGCCGTGATGGGCGGTGCGCCTAAGGTTCTAGCCGCCTGCTCATACTCCAACTTATAGTCCAGCAAGGCGCCCACAAGCACCCTAACAGCAACAGGATAGGAGAATGCAAAGTGCAGCAAAGCCACAAGAACCCAACCGGGAGAAACAAGGGAACCTCCGAAAACGGCTGATATGCCTTCAGGACTGCTCCAGAAAAGCAGCAACGAATAGCCCAAAACTGATGTTGGTACAATGAAGGGAATATCCACAAGTGTATCTAAAAAGCTCAGCCATCTGGATTTTCCTCTCGTAATAAGCCAGGCCATTGGAAGACCAGCAACAACATCGATGAAGGACAAAATGAAACCTATTATAAACGAGTTAGTTATGGCCGTTAATGCCCGGTTGACTAGTTCTTCCTTGTCTAGAATAGCATAGAAGGTATTCCATTTGATGAGTATGCCAAAAATTGGCGGCAACAATATCAGGGCAAAAAATACTAAAACTACTGCCAAATAAACAACATATCGAACATATGAGCGTGAGGAAAATTTATCAAGGCTTTCGACCATCTTCTTCCAAGACAAATTTTTTCCGCCTAAGCCTAATTCATTACCCTTCCTTTTCACATCTGCATATCCATTGATAAGCTTTCCGCAGAAGACGAAACTGTTTTTAATGTTATAAGAAGCGCTGAAGGTTTACGGCTCAGTAGACAATATAACGTTGTGTCAAGGCGCGTCTATTAATGTCAGTTCGCCCGTCGAGTCATATCATTGCAGTAGGCTCTATTGACTCTCCGCTTCATCATCCAAAAGACAGGAGGTCAACTGTAAATTTAAGGTTTCCGACCCTTAACGCTTCACTAAATTTATCAATTGGTAGAGAATTTTATGGCTTATAGATGTGGAGATATCGATATGGATGTTTTAGAGGCGATAAAGGGTAGACGTAGTGTAAGGGCCTTTAGACCCGATGATGTCCCGAATGCTGTTGTGGAACAGCTTATCGATGCGGCCAGATGGGCACCATCAGCGGGCAACATTCAGCCATGGGAATTTATAATTGTCAGAAATCCGGAGCTTAAGAGGAAATTGGCTGAGGCTGCATTAGGCCAACGCTTTATTGAAGAGGCTCCTGTGGTGATTGTGGTCTGCGCCAATGAGATTCGATCTACACAAGGTTATGGCATGCGCGGGAAAAACCTATATTGCATACAGGACACGGCAGCCGCCATTCAAAATCTGCTTTTGACAGCATATTCAATGGGTTTAGGCACATGTTGGGTTGGAGCCTTCAGAGAGGAGGAAGCGAAAAAGGCTCTCAGAATCCCGGAAGGCATCAGGCCTGTGGCAATAATTCCCATCGGATACCCTGCCGAATCGCCAACAGCGCCAGCTAAAAGATCGCTTAAACAGATAATTCATTATGAAACCTACCATTAAGATGCTATTTTAATTTAAGTTTAAATAGCGATAATCTACTTTAATCCCGGTGGGGAGTCAAGTTTTGTATTATAGGGAGATAGCGAACATCTATGAGAAGATTGAGGCTACAACTAAAAGACTCGAAATGACTGATTTGCTGGTGGACTTGATTAAAAGGACGCCTAAAGATCTGATTGATAAGGTTGTATACCTAACCCAGGGCAAACTTTACCCAGACTTTGTTAATCTTGAGATAGGTGTTGCTGAAAGGCTTGCCATTAAAGCCCTTAGCAGGGCATCAGGTCGAAGGGAAAGCGAGATTGAGGATAATATGAAAAAAACAGGAGATATTGGGGAGACAGCCCAGAAATTCATGGCTGAAAAGAGGCAGCTTACATTTTTCCAGCAACCATTGACTGTAAAAAGGGTTTACGAAACCCTTGATAAGATAGCCCATGCCTCAGGCTCCGGGGCTGTTGACACCAAAATAGTCCTTCTGGCTGGTCTCCTCGCTGACGCTGATCCTGTGGAGGCAAAATATCTTATCCGCACGGTTACTGGAAACCTTCGCTTGGGCATAGCTGATATGACTGTGCTTGATGCCCTTGCAATAGCCTATGGAGGGGGAAAAGAAGCCCGCGAACTCGTTGAAAGGGCCTATAACATATCCTCAGACCTTGGAAGGGTTGCCAAGGTTCTGGCGGAGGATGGATTAGAGGGTATTAGAAAGTTCCATGTCATTGTAGGCAACCCGATCAGGCCTATGCTTGCAGAGAGGCTTTCATCTCCTGAGGAAATCCTTGAAAAATTGGGTGGAAAATGCATAGCCGAATACAAGTATGACGGTGAAAGGATACAGGCTCACAAGAAGGACAATGAAATCATACTTTTTTCAAGACGCCTGGAAAACATTTCCAATCAATATCCAGATGCAATAGAACTCTTGAGGACTCACGTATTGGCTAAGGATGCCATTCTTGAAGCGGAATGTGTAGCCATCGAGCCTGAAACAGGCGAGATGAAACCCTTTCAGGAACTCATGCATCGGAGACGCAAATACGAAATTGAAAAGGCTATGGAGGAGTATCCGGTTTCACTTTTCCTTTTCGACGCCCTTTACATTGATGGTAAGGACTTAACACTTGAACCTTATCGAGTTAGGCGTGAATTCCTCACGAAAATGGTGAAAGAAAGCGAAAGGGTTAGGATAGCCAAGTCGATAATCACGGGCGACGTTAAAGAATTGGAAAATTTCTTTTTAGAGGCTATAGAAAGCGGATGTGAAGGACTCGTCTGCAAGTCCCTTGCGGACGATTCTATTTATCAGGCAGGTGCAAGGGGATGGCTTTGGATAAAGTATAAGCGCGATTACAAGAGCGAAATGACGGACACCGTGGACCTCGTAGTTGTGGGCGCATTTCACGGCAGAGGCAAACGGGCTGGAACTTATGGGGCACTCCTTTTGGCAGCCTACAATCCTGAAAATGACACTTTCGAAACGGTTACAAAATGTGGAACAGGATTCACAGATGAGGATCTAGCGAAGCTTCCCGAAATCATGAAGAAGCATATTATTGCCCGCAAGCATCCGAGGGTAAATTCCCTCATCGAAGCGGACATATGGTTTGAGCCGATCGTTGTCATAGAGGTTTTAGGGGCTGAAATAACCCTCAGCCCCATCCACACCTGCGCAAGGGACATTATACGAAAAGGCAGTGGTTTAGCCATCAGATTTCCAAGGTTCACAGGCAATTATAGACTTGACAAGGCGGCTGAAGACGCCACAACAACAAGTGAAATTGCGGAGATGTACCAGAGACAGCTCAAAAAGATTGCTGAAAGCTAATGCTGAGCACCGTGTTCCTTTAGCCGCTTTAAATAAGATTCAACAACTGAGTATATGCAGCTTCGAAGCTGTTCCCCAAAAAGGTTGGACGTGCGGAGTTTTTTCAGCTCTTCCGCTAGCTCCTGTACTCCAAAAACTTCGTTTAACCATTTTTCAAAGTCTCCGCGGTAAAGGTGAAACTCCAAGGATTTAACGTTGACATCCCTAATCATCTGCAGGAACTCCTCTAGAGAGGCAGCGCTTTTTCCAGTATAGTTTCCGATGGACGTGAAAAAGTAGAAAGCTTTATCCCTTGGCACAGTTTTTAAAACTTCAAGTTTTTCTATATCCATTTCCTTCAAGTCCCATTTTACGCTTATCATGCTTGATAGCGAAGGCTGATTCTCTAATATTGTTATTATTGGCTAATTGGGGAATTGTCTCTTTAAATTTCTTGGTAACAATAGATGTGCGAATCCTCAGAACACCCTGAAGGGGAGCTATGAATTTTGCAATAAACTCATGGAGGCTCTCTTGATCCTCAGCCATAATCTTTGCTATAATTTGGAGTTCTTCTGACAGAGAAGTGTAAACTTCACAAATTTGCGGGTATTCGCAGAGCTTCGCTGCAATGTTTTCGCTTTCCTTTGGATCCGTGTATATGGTCATTACAGCGGTAATGCACTTGGCTCCGGCTTTTTCCCTATCAATTAAAGTTGTGTACTTCTTTATTATGCCATATTCTTCCATCCTCTTTATCCTGTCATAAACCGTCGAGTGGGCAATGCCGAGGCGCTTGCCAATCATTGTGTAAGTTTGCCTAGCATCCTCCATTAGGGCTTCTAAAATTTTCAGATCAATAGAGTCAAGAATAAGGGAGTTACTCTTAATCTTCAACGGCTAACCTTCCGCTAATTGATTTATGATTGCCTCTGCATTTATTGTTTATTGTCGGAGAGTGGAAAAGTGTTTTGGAATCTATATGAATGTTTGGATATTCGGATATCGAACTGCCTTAAAAATGGTTGAATTTGTAATTAAAGCCTTTTCCAACTTTAAAATCGCGAAAATCCCTATTGGAATTTCTTTAGAAATTGTTTGACTTTATCTTCATTTTTTCAATTTTCAAATTTTTAATATACATTTTTGCGGTTAAAATCACAATTATGTTTAAATTTGTGTCTCTTCCCTTCCTTCTTGGAAGATGCCTAATGGTTGTTATGAAAACTTCTAGGGCATGGGATATTCTCAGAAAATTTAAGGAGTCTTGCAAATTTCGCGGATGGAAAACCTCTGAAAGTGAAGATTGGATTGAAGCAGATAAAGAGTATCATCAATTTCTTTTAATAAGGAGCATCCACCCAGCATCATTTAAAAACATAGTTTTGAATAGAAAGTGCGTCGTTAGGGAAGGATTATCCTACAGGATTGTTGAAGCAAGCTACACCGCATGGTTATTTTCTGAAACTCCGCCAAGCAACATCACCAACATCGTCTTAAGCAATCCTGAACTTTCAAGGAGAGTAGCCATATACGATTTAAGCCCCATTATTGAGGGAAAAAGGGTGTGCATAACACTTAACCATACAGGAAGCAATGTTTTTCATGCGTTTGAAAACTATCTTAGAAGGGAGTTAAAAGTAAAACTTAAGCGGCATCCTGTTGAAACTGAAAAATACAATATAACCCAAGTGATCTAAAATCCTAAAAGAGTCAAAGAATTGATAAGCATAAACTGTATACTTGTTATTGTGAATGGCATGTCTGAGGCTGAAGAAATAAAAAGTCTTTTGGCTTTTAGGAAAAAACTTGAAAAAAGAATTGAGAAACTGCAGAACGAACTTAAAGAAGCGCAAACAATACTGGAAACGGTTAATTCCATTCTCCTTTCAAAGGGTTTTAAACGTGCAGAAGCTGTTATAAAGACCGCCCCGGCTCCACCAATTCCAGAGCCCTCAGCACCGGTGGAAGCAGAATCTATTACCCCTACGGTGGAATTTAAAGAGGTATTTCCTATAAAAGCTGATGATGGGGAGGATTTGGCGAAGATTTATGTTGGGGTAAATATGCTGCGAGTGGTTTTCAATAAGGATAAGGCTTTCAGCGTTAATACTCCGCCCTTTAACCAGTTTCTTGTTGAAAGGGTTTTGGCGAAAATGCAGGAGAAGGATGGTGAACTTTTAAAGGCTGGGAAGCTTACACCTGAAAAAGTTTTTAGTTATAGCATTATCAGGGATGATGATATTCTTAGAGAGATTGTTGTCAAGAACTTTGATGCGGAGCGTCTCAGGGATCTTAAATCCAGCATAAAGTGGACTTTGGAGAAAATGTACGAAAAAATGAGGGCCTAACGAGTTTTCATTTTTTGTCAGAATATGCCCTGTCAAAGTATATGTTTTTACCCCTGGCTGAAAGCGGTATCCCCATAACTATTGCGGTTTCAGGCATTAGGTTAAGGGCTGAGGCAGCTGCGCCGATACGGTACATTATCCGATTATCAACATTTAATAGACTGGCCATTTTAACCGCTGAGCCCATGGCTATTCCAAGATCGATCGCCTTGAAAATGCAAATTGGTCCCGTGAAGTCCTGTCCCCTACTCTTAACAACCCTTTTCATTTCTTCACAGTTTTTGTAGCCACATGCTCCGCAGTTTAATCCGGCAGTGTTTTCCCCTCTAACGCCTATTAGGACCACGGCGTCTGATTCCCTTACATTTTTTGCGTCTCTTTTAAATCCCTCAATTTTACGTTCTTCGGCTATCTTATCCATTTTATCCGCGATGGCGTTCTTTTCTTCGCCGTATAGAATAATAGTAATAACGTCATCTACGCCGATCGTTTTGGGCGCTGTTCTTGCTGCTACAAGCATAAGTTTTGCTGTTTCTAAAACCCCTTCAAGCTCGCCTTGTTTACCCTCTATTTTTGGGCTCATCCTCAACAGGCTCCTCTAGGCTAGAATGTCGCAGAATATATTATTTTAAACATTCTCTTCAGCTATCTATGGAAAAACTTTCTCCAACAGGTTCATTAAAATCTCCAGTTGACCCATATGTAAGCCTATAGCTAAAAAGGAGAGTCCTAAAAGAAGGAGAATAAAGCCTAGAATCCTTTTTCCGCGATTATTCATAGGATTCACGTCAAATACCTCTTAAGCACAGCCTCTATCCGATTCTTAGGCGTGTATCCCACTATTCTTTCAATTTCCCTGCCATTCTTAATTATCACGAGGGTCGGAATACTGAAGACTTGGAAACGCTCGGCAGTTTCAGGGTTTTCATCTACATTAAGCTTGCCGAAAAGAACTTTTCCCGCATATTCCTTGGCAAGATCCTCAATTATCGGGGCTATCATGCGGCATGGCATGCACCATTCTGCCCAAAAATCAACCACAACAACGGGGCTTTTTTGAATAAATTCATCAAAGTTTGAATCAGACAAGTGTACTATGTTTCCAGTCATTTTCCGCTTTTCCTCCAGCTTCCTCAACAGCTCTTTAGCCAGCCTTTCTTTAAGGCGTTCCAACTCTTTATCCTTTTCCGTTAAAGACTCGCCCATCAGCTATAACCTCTCAAATATCTCGGAGGAGCCGCCTGATTTTCAGATAGGCCTCTGTTGGATTTGATATGGTGCTAACAGCCCTTTCAAAGGGACACATGTCAGCACCTTCCGCGTTTAAAATCCTGTCAACAATCTTATCATACTCAAAGCGAATGCCATATTTCTCCAAGGTTGATTTTGCTGCAAGGCTTAGGGTTTGGGCGTATGCTGCATATATTCCGGCGTACCCGAAGAGGAGAGCTAAAGCCTTTCCTACAACTCTATCCGCCACCGCAGCGCCTTTTAGGCCTTCTCTAAAATTTTCTAAAACGTCCATGAAAGCATATATTCCCTTGTCCCTACTTTTAAAGATGACTTTCATCTCCTTTACGATGCAGAGGGTTAAATTTTCTTTATGCAAAACATTCTTGGCAATTTCCAAGTCGTCCATTTAGGTCAGCCCAAACTAAGCTTACTATACCTTTGGTTACGCAAAGACTTTATGATAAATCGTATAAATTTAACATTGTGAGGTTTATGGAGAAAATAGTTAGAATAAGCGTAACCTTCCCGCCGGACTTGCTGAGGGAGTTTGACGAGATTATAAGCAGAATGGGATATAGTAACCGTTCAAAGGCTGTTCAGGATGCGGTTAGATTGTTTATTTCTGAGCGGAAATGGCTTCAAGAGGAAAGGGGGCGGCAGGCAGGGATTCTGATGCTTCTATATGATCATGATGCGCGGGGGTTAGAGGACGCCCTTACAGATGTGCAGCATCACCATGCTGATGTAATCTCTTCAACAATGCATATACATTTGACGGAAAGAGACTGTCTAGAAGCCATAGCAGTTAAAGGCGATGCGGAGGAAATTCGAAAGTTAAATGATGAATTGTCTTCAAAAAGGGGTGTAAAACTTCTTAAAACAATGATTGTCTCGCTTTAGCATCAACCCTTCTTTTTCAGCCTTTAGCCTTCAGCCGACCGTAAGCAGCCTTTCCAAGCTTTGCTTCTAACGCGCCCTCGCCCTTACTCTAGGCTCAATTAGAGTCCAGAGCCAATCCACAAATTCGCCAAGATTCTTTGTTTGAATGTAAACTTCCCCGGGTCCTGTGATATGGGTTACCAGGCCCTCTCCACCGAGGATTGTTTCTTTTAACCCGCCAAACTTTGTTACCTTATAGTTGCAGGTGCTACTGAAGGCTACGAGGTGAAAGTTATCCACTATAAGCGATTCTCCAGGCTTCAGCACATGCTTATCTATGGCGCCGAAGGTGTTTATGAATAGGAGGCCCTCACCAGTAGTCCTTATCATGAACAAACCTTGTCCGAACAGGCCTTTCGTGAAGCCTTCCCATTGAATGTCCAAGTCAATGTTCTCTGTTGATGCTATGTAAGCGGACTTCTGTATAATGTAACCTTGTCCAGGTTTAATCTCAAGCCGCTCAATATCGCCTACAGGAGCCGAGACAAATCCAACCTCTCCTGGGCTGCCTACTGCAGTGTACTCGTTCACAAAGAAGGATTGGCGTCCAAGAATCGTTAAACCCAATGTTCCGAGGAGACTTTTTTCTCTTTTTCTCGTATGCACTTCAATGTTTGGAGTCATATAAGTTAAGGCGCCTGCTTCAGCGATTATTTTCTCGTTAGGCTCTAATGTCACCACAAGCATGGAATAGGACGGCTTATACCTTATCTCATATCGCACCTAAATTCCCCATCAATATTTTAATGGCACTCACTTTTATCTTTACATCCGAAGAATACGGGCATCTTGGCTTAAACTAGCCTTTCTATTGGGGCTTTCCTACCCTCCCAGCATTCTGGACAGTAGACTGGCCTGTCTAAGTTCGGCTTAAATGGAATTTCATGCTGCTTTCCGCATTCTGCACAAACTGCCATATACATTTTCTGGGCTTCGCCTTCAAGCTCTTTCAGTGTGTTTTTCGCCAGAGCCTTTATCCTGCTCAGCTGGGCAGTTTCTTCATGACTTATGAGGGTTATGGCTGTTCCATTGCGGCCCATTCTAGCTGTTCTTCCAATTCTATGGAAGTAAACCAGCGCATCTAGGGGGACATCATAGTTTATTATGTGGGTTATTTCTTGAATGTCAAGGCCCCTTGCGGCAATGTCTGTAGCAACAAGCAGCTTTGTCGCTCCATTCTTGAAGGCGTTGAGGGTGGCTTCCCTCTGCGGTTGGGTGAAACCTCCATGAAGGGGCTTTGCTTCATACCCCCTTAATCTTAATTTGTTGGCAAGTATGCTTGCTCCTTTTCGTGTCCTACAGAATATTATGGCCCTTGTTATTTTATTCTTGTCTATTATACCGCATAGAGCGTGAAATTTGCTTTTTTGGCTTACCAGTACATAGTATTGGTTTATCTGTGTCGGCGCTATCTCATCCCTGCTTACAAGGATTTTTTCAGGATTTTTCATGTACTTGTGGCATAAGTGCATAACCGCCTGGTCTATGGTTGCCGAAAATAGGCTTGTCTGCCTATCGGCAGGGGTCTTTGAGAGAATGTATTCAACATCGTCTATAAAGCCCATATCAAGCATTCTGTCAGCCTCATCGAGGACGACGAATTTTACATGTGAAAAGTCTAAGGTTCCACGTTTAAGATGGTCTATTATGCGGCCTGGAGTGCCCACAACAACATGAACACCTCTTTTCAACATGACTTCCTGCCTTTGAATCGGGGTGCCTCCATAAACGGCTAGAACCTTGATGGGCGTATATCTGCCTATTTGGCTTATATGCTCCGCAACTTGAAGCGCAAGTTCACGGGTTGGCTCTAAAACTAAACCTTGTATTATGGGGCTTCTAAGGTTTATACGTTCTATAAGTGGGATTCCAAAGGCAGCTGTCTTACCGGTTCCGGTTTGAGCCTGCCCAATTATATCTTTACCCTCAATTAGGGGCATTATGGCTTGAGCTTGGATTGGAAATAGGTCGCGAAATCCAAGTTCTTCGATGCCGCTAAGAACTTCAGCGCTTAGGGGCAAATCCTTAAAGCATTTTACATTACTCACTTCTAATCCTCCTAAACCCTAAAAATCATGCGCAACTCAAAAGCCTTCGAAAGCCTTCAGAACGCGCATAGATTTTTAGCGTTTTTCCTATACTAGGACAAGCCTCCTATTAAGCATTTACTATTCCCTCAACGATTTTCAAATTTAAAGGTGCAATTTAAAGAAGCTAATCAAAGGAAATGCCGGATTAAATTGCGGATGTCGTTATCTTCACAAAATATTCCAATTCGCCATTAAAAGCCTCGCATGTTCAGCTTTTGGATAAGCTAAAATAGACTTTTAATTTAAGTTTTATAAATCGGAAGTGTGCATTTCGATGAAGGTTAACATTATTTCCCTTGCTTGTTGTGCCGGTTGTGTTTCCTCCCTTCTGAATGCTGGAAACGCTATTCTTGAAATCCTCCTCGAAGACTTCAAGATCTTCTATTCACCAACGTTTATGGATTTAAGGGAGATCCCTGAAGTTGATTTGGCTATTGTTGAAGGCGGCGTGAGAACCGAAGAAGATGAGAACCTAATAAGGGAGGTGAGAGCCAAATCCAGGATCCTCGTCGCATTAGGCATGTGTGCAACCCATGGTGGAATAACCTCCCTTGGAAACTTGGCATCAGTTAAAAAACTTCTAGAAAAGGAGTACAGTCTAATCGACGCCAGCCTGCTTCCGGAAGTTAAGGATTTAATGTATCCTATATGCAACTTTGTCGACGTGGACTATTACATTCCAGGCTGTCCGCCCATGCCCTTTTTAATAATTCATACTTTGAAGAGCATAGCCAGCGAGAAAAAGCCCATGCGCCATCAAAGCATTGTATGTATGGAATGTCATAGGAAAATAATTGCAGCGAAGCTTGAAAGGCTGTACGGGATATACGAAAAGGAAGCAGACCCGCAGCTTTGCCTAGTAAGTCAAGGCTTCGTATGTTTAGGCTCGCTGACGCGGGATGGCTGCGGTGCGCCTTGCCCCAGAGCGGGCTTTACATGTTTTGGATGTAGAGGCCCCTCTGACGCCCTTCTCTACCGTTCAAGGGACATGTACAGTTTCCTTGTGAAGGTCATATCCAAACGCTCAGGAGTACCGGAGGATAAGGTTAAAGCGGAACTTTACCGTAATCCCTTCATATTTCACACTTTCATCTTCTCTAGGTTTGAAAGGTTCAAAGCGAGGGAACGTATTATTTGATGGATGAAAGGAAGATAGTTATTTCGCCGACAACCCGGATTGAGGGCAACGGAAAAGTGGCAATCCTTTTGGATGAGGAGGGAAACGTGGCGGATGCCCACTTCTACGCCGCTGAAATCCGCGGCTTTGAGTATTTCCTTAAGGGAATGGAAACTGACAGGCTTCCCTTCATTGTCTCCAGAATATGTGGAGTATGCTCCACAGCGCATGTCTTAGCCTCAGTAAAAGCCATAGAAAATGCCTGCAAGGTTGAAATAACCGAGACTGCCGCTAAGCTTAGGGAACTCCTCCTCATGGGACAAATTATAAGCAACCACTCGCTAGTCTTCTTCTTCCTGACATTACCCGATTTTTGGTTTCCTCAGGAGGAGGATCCCTCCAAGAGGAACATATTCCAAATAATGCGGGAAAATCCTGATATTGGAAGGAAGGCTGTAGCCCTGAGAAACTTTGCAACACAAATATTGAATGTGATAGGTAAAAGGGAGGTTCACATAGTCTCAGTCATACCTGGAGGCCTTATAGCCCCCTTAAGGGAGAAGGAGCGCCAGTTGATTCTCGAAGAAGCCAAAGAGGCATGCAAAATCGCTATGGAAGCTGTGGATCTTGGAAAGGAGCTGTTCGAAAAGAATTGGGCTGAATTCAAAAGGGCAGGGGATTATGCAACGAATTATATGGCGCTGACAAGGGATTCCGCCATGGAATTCTATGATGGAAACGTGAAGATAATAAATTCCATGGGTGAGGTTAAAGCGGAATTCCCCTCTTCCCAGTATCTAAACTACGTGGAGGAGAAACGTTACGGATGGACTTATGCCAAATTCGCCTACCTTAAGGGAGTGGACGAACATGATGGGATAATTCAAGTTGGCCCAACTCCAAGGATGAATGTGAATGATAAGGCAACAACGGAAATGGCTAATGTGGAGTTAAAGGAATTTAAACGAAAATTTGGCAGCCCAGCCCACACAACACTGTTATTCGATTATGCAAGGCTGATTGAACTGCTATATGCCTGTGAGCGTGCTAGGGAACTTTTAGAGGATGAATCCATCACCCGAGAAAACGTAAGGGTTCAATTTTCCCCAAGAAGAGGCGTCGGCATAGGCGTAGTCGAGGCGCCAAGGGGAACATTGGCTCATCAATATGTGATAAACGAGAAGGGACATGTTGAAGAGCTGAAATTGATAATTCCCACGCAGGTTAATAATGCCGCGATAAACGTTAACGTCAGAGATGCGGCTTCAAACCTTATCCAAAAGGGCGTTATTAAGCCTGGCCTTCTTAACAGAATTGAGATGATTGTAAGGGCCTATGATCCATGCATTAAATGTGCTGCCAGAACCGCTGGAGCTAACATGGTGGTGGAAATTCTCGACCACAGGGGAAGGCTGCTCAAGACACTTTCACGTTGAAATCATTATGGCTTGCACTGGACAGTTAGCTTGGCAGACCCCACACATGTTACATTTATTCGCATTCACAACCTTAGGCTTCCCAGATTCTTCACATTGGAATACCGCAGCCGGGCATAGCTCAATACAGATTTTTTCTTCCTCAGCTATGCATTTAACGTAATCAATTATTATCCGAGGCATTTTAATTACATCCATGGTTTAGGGATGCATCCTCACGAATAAGGTTTCCGCTTTTCGGCTTGTTTTCCACGATCCAAAGTCTTGCAAACTTAAATTAGGGATGAAAAAGGAAGTTGCAAATGACAGCTTAAAATAATGTAAAGCCCATTTTGGTCAAAGTGCTGAAGTATGATAAGCGCAACATTTATGGTGATCCATATACTCCGTTGTGATGGGCTGCTATGTTGCGATTATTTGATTTATGTTTAGGTTTAGCACTATTTCTGCTATGTCGCTTGCATATTCTGCTGTCCGTCGTATACTTTCCATAATCATTCTTATGTTAGAAATGTCGATTTTTTTGGCTCCGGACTGAATTTCTTTTATTGCTTTGCTTTCGAGGGTTGATATTGTTTTTGCTTTAGATATCACCTGGTCGGCCAGGGCGTAGTCTTTTTTGAATAGGGATTTTATTGCATCTTCGAATACATTTTTGGCGAGGGTGCTCATTTCATAAAGTATCTGGAAAACTGCTTCGCTTGGTTTTTCCTCCATTGATAAAACGTTTTCTGCAATTCTTGTAGCATGATCAGCTATTCTTTCCACAAACTTTACTATTACTCTATAGCCTAAACAATCTCGCGGGCTGGAAAGTCCAATTTCCCTTAATATTTTCGCGTTTTGAACGGCTAATTTTAACTGGCGTATTATATAGAGGCTGAAGCGGTCAACTTCGTCGTCAAGCTGTATGACTTCTTGGGCAAGTTTTTTGTCCAAGTTTTTCAGTGCTTGCATCGCGTCGTTATGCATCGAAGTGGCGATTACGCATACACGTCTTAAAGCGTTTTCAACGGATAGTTCAGGATAGCTTGCCAATATTTGTAGTTTGATTTCATTTGAGGTTTCCGATACGATTTCCGTGCCGACCAGCTTTTTCCTCGTTAGTTCTTTTATCACGTTTCTTTGCATGGTGCTTATGCGTTCTTCCCTTGCTCTCACTATGATGAAATTGTAGCCTACCAAATATAGGGAAATTATTGCCCTTGTTGTAGTGTCGGGATCATCTCCGCTTAAAATTATGAGAGTTGCTTCTGCAGAATGAGTTGCAGGTTTGGCCATTTCTTTGGGGGTCAAAATAAGTGAACTGTCCTGTTGAGTTATTAATATTGGGCTTCCAGCCTTTAACCCTAGTGAATTTACCCATTTCTTTGGAAGTGAGACTATGTACGTGGATTTTCCAGTGAACTGGATTTTTCTTGTCTCTCCATTTATTTGCTCTTTCATTTTAACCCTCTATATAGACAATTTTCCTCTATATTTTCTATTCGGGCAAGGTATATAGATTTTCTTTCCTAAATGATGAAGAAAAGGTGAGATATATGAAAGCGATATACAAAGTCGTAATCCCAATAGCCATAATTGCCATAGCTGTCGCCGGCGCATTTGCTTATCAATACTTGACAACGGAGCAAACGATAACTCTGAATGGCGCTGGGGCAACATTCCCCTTTCCGTTGATTGACAAGTGGGCAGCGGAATACCATAAGATCAAACCTAACATCCAAGTTAACTATCAAGGAATCGGAAGCGGTGGAGGAATACAACAGCACACCGAAAAAACCGTCTATTTCGCGGCCAGCGATGCACCGCTCACGGAGGCACAAGCTGCAAACGCGCCTAACACTTTGCATATGCCCATAACCATTGGAGGGGTTGTTATAGTTTACAATCTACCGGGCATACCTAAAGGACTTAAATTCACAGGAGAAATTCTTGCAGACATATATCTTGGAAAGATTACCCGATGGAATGATGCGAGACTTACTGCAATAAACCCTGGCATAAGCCTTCCAGACCAATCAATCACCGTGGTGCATAGGTCAGATGGAAGCGGAACCACTTTCATCTGGACCAGCTACTTGTCAAATGTCAGCCCAGAATGGAAAGAAACCGTTGGAAGAGGAACCTCCGTTAATTGGCCTACGGGTCTGGGGGGTAAAGGAAATGATGGAGTTGCGGCTCTTGTTCAGCAGACGCCTTACTCTATTGGCTATGTTGAATTCACATATGCAAAGAAGAATAATTTGGCATACGGATATGTTCAGAATGCAGCCGGCGAATTCATCGAGCCCAGCATAGAATCATTTGCTAAAGCGGCGGAGTACGCTGCGGTAACCCTGCCTAAGGGCGATGCAAGCTGGTCAAAGGTTTCAATAGTTGACAACTTGGCTAAAAACACACAAGCAAGTGGAGCTTATCCAATAACAAGCTTCTCCTACATCCTAGTATACAAAGAATTGAACGTTTTGCCCAACATGGACGATGCCACCGCCAAAGCCCTTGTGGATTTCCTCTGGTGGGCTGTGCATGACGGTCAAAAATATTCATCTGATTTACACTATGTCCCCCTACCATCAAGTGTTGTAGCACGCAACGAAGAAACAATCCGTTTGATTACCTTCCAAGGTAAGCAAATACTCAAGTGACTGGACATGAAGATTTCGCATAAGACATCCCCCTTTATTCGAAATTTAAAAATAAAGCCCATTTTAAAGCTTAAAAACCGCTTTAAAGGCGACGATGTTTTCAAACTTGTAAGCACACTATTTGCTTCCAGCGTCTTTTTGCTTCTTTTTTTAATGATTTATGAATTGGTGAAGGGATCTTGGCTTTCAATACAAACTTTTGGTTTAAACTTTATTATCGGCACCAAATGGGACCCCGCCGTTTCCAAAGTTTTTGGAGCCTTGCCGCTTATACTAGGCACATTAGTCACTTCGGCAATCGCCCTCTTGATAGGTATACCAATAAGCCTAGGCATTGGATTGGCTCTTTCGGAATATATGCCTAAAAAATTTGGGTTCGCAGCTTCCTTTCTAGTTGAGCTTTTGGCCGCTGTTCCAAGCGTTATTTATGGGCTTTGGGGCATATTTGTGCTAATTCCCTTCCTTCGCAACCATGTATATCCATACCTGCAAGCGGTGTTTGGTTTCATTCTCCTCTTCTCAGGGCCCGTCTACGGCGGAGGTACCTTGACAGGCGGGATCATCCTAGCCATAATGATTATTCCAACAGTTTCCTCCGTAATGCGTGACCTTTTCTCGGCAGTACCGAACTCTCAGCGGGAAGCCATGATAGCTCTCGGCGCAACAAAATGGGAAACAGCAAAAACCATGGTCAGCTATGCCCGTTCAGGAGTCATAGGCGCCATAATTCTCGGCTTGGGACGGGCGGTTGGCGAAACCATGGCAATAACAATGGTTATTGGTAACAAATTCCAGGTTTGGCCCTCATCGCTGTTTGATGCTTGGTATACAATGGCAGCCATCATAGCTAATGAACTTTTGGAGGCAACATACGACCTCTACATCAGCGCCTTAATAAATGTTGGACTGGTTCTGCTGCTTGTAACTTTAATAATCAACATCTTTGCTAGGTTGATTGTTTGGCGGACTCTCAGACTGACAAGGGGGATTGCGAGGGAATAAAAACGTGGACCATCATAAGTCCAGAGTTATTAAAAACCATATTATGCAGTTTCTTGTTTACCTATCCCTCTTTTCGGCCCTAGTTCCTCTTTTCAGCATACTTTATGAGGTGGCAGTGAGGGGCTTTTCTACAATCAACTTCGAATTCTTCATTAAACCCACACCCACTGTTGGCGAGGCTGGAGGAGGCATTGCAAACGCCATCCAAGGTACATTAATAACTATTGGATTGGCTTCCCTTATAGGCGTCCCGATAGGGTTAATGTCAGGCATATTCCTTAGCGAATATGGTGAATCAAAGCTGTCTGTGGCTGTTAGGTTCTTCTGTGATGTGTTAAGCGGAATTCCATCAATTGTCATAGGGGTTTTCGCATACGCCTTAATTACGCGTTCAATTGGGTTTTCGGTGACAGCAGCGGCCTTCTCTTTGGCCGTGATTATGATTCCAATATTGGCCAGAACAACTGAAGAAGCGTTAAAACTTGTGCCTATGAGCATAAGGGAAGCAGCAATTGCTCTAGGTATTCCAAGATGGAAAACAACAATTAAAGTCGTGCTTAGCGGCGCGAAAACGTCCATAGTCACCGGGATACTGCTTTCCGTTGCAAGGATTGCCGGAGAATCAGCGCCTGTGCTCGTCAGTATGGGTTTTTGGCGGTGGTGGTTCGCAGGATTAGATCGCCCAGCCGCTAATCTCGCATTAAACGTCTTTATATTTGCCATGTCGCCATTCGAAAACTGGATAGCTTTGGCCTGGGGATCGGCGCTTGTGCTTATTTTGCTGGTTTTGGGAATAAGCATAGCCGCTAGGATTCTAACTAGGGAGAGATACTAATGGTGGTCAAGTTTGACGTCCAAAACTTAAACGCGTGGTTCGGCTCGAAACATGTATTGAAAAACATCAACATGAAAATAGAGGAGGGCGCCGTAACAGCCATCATCGGCCCCTCCGGTTGTGGAAAAACCACCTTTATCCGTTGCCTTAACAGGATGCATGAAATCACCCCCGGCGCACGGGTTTCTGGGAGGGTTCTGTTTAATGGAATAGACATTTATGGTAACGGTGTTGACCCTGTTGTAATAAGGAGGAAAATTGGCATGGTTTTTCAAAAGCCAAACCCCTTTCCCATGATGTCCATCTACGACAACGTGGCTGCGGGCTTAAAATTGAATGGAGTCCGGGACAAGAAAATTCTCGACGCTGCTGTTAGGCGAAGCCTCGAACTAGCCAATCTTTGGGACGAAGTTAAGGAAGACCTAAACAAGTCTGGGGCTAGCCTTTCTGGCGGGCAGCAACAGAGACTTTGCATAGCACGCGCGTTAGCTGTCGAACCAGAAGTCCTTTTGATGGATGAACCCTGCTCAGCCCTTGATCCGATAGCCACGGCAAAAATAGAGGCCCTCATAAGAAAACTGGCTGAGAACTACACCGTAATCATTGTAACCCATAACATGCAACAAGCGGCAAGAGTTTCAGATTACACAGCCTTTCTTTACCTTGGCGAACTA
>CAZAPQ010000015.1:0-6791 GCA_964487415.1 uncultured Candidatus Bathyarchaeia archaeon
CCACATTTTGAGCTGACAAGATACCCATCTTTTTCCGCCGTGCTAAACTATCATGAAGGCTTCATTTAAACCATTTTAAAACTAGCCTAAGGAGCGGATCACTCTGATGAATAGGTAGATGAAGTAGGCCACGGCGAAGGAGGTTAGGGCCAGCTCCGTAGATAAAATGAGCGCATTGTTTTCCACGGCTATAAAGCATCCACGCTGGAGAACATCAATAAAGACAAGAAGTTCCAGAAAGACAGCGCTCCCAAGACAGCTCAATCCGAGGGTATGGATTAACGTCTGCAAGCGGCGACCTGCTTTCGGCTGGGCTCCCATATCTCATCGCAATCCAACCTCAACCTTAAAGCCTAAAAGAAAGTTATGAATTGGGCATCTGAATTTCAAGGCTATATTTGAACTCAATCTTACAAATTCAAATTTGCGTCCAAAACGTTATACCATATCCTTAACCATTTGCCCCGCTTTCTACTCTAGATTTTGTATTCTTTGCCCTTTTCAATTTGGATTGTTTGGCTTTCTAATCCCCGCATGAACTTGGCGAATAGCTCAACATGTTCGGTGTGAACTGGAAAAATTTTTGCTGCATTTATCTCCTGTAGAGTTTTCTTTAAGTCGAAGGGTGTCACGTGTCCAGAAACATGGACATGATATTGTGGTAACCCATAGTGTTTAAGCCAACTAATAAGCCTTTCATAGTCTATTTCCATCTCCTCATTAAAGGGCTCAGAGGACGATGAAATATAGCAGCTTCCAGGCCAAGGTTGCACCTCTACTAGCTGTTCTAAATCATAGAATGAGAAGGATAGAAGGAATTTGTCCTGCCTTTTCGAAACAGCTTCGCAGTCTAAAACTTTGCCGGGATATTTTTCCATGAGCTGCCTTTCCCACTTCCTTAATGGAGTCTTTCCATTTTCAGTCTTCGATCTTCGAAAAATCATTATGTTTTCATCATCGAGGCTTGGTATCATCAATCCTCTATCGCTACGTAGTGCCTCCATCAAGCAGGCTTGCCTCGGAGAGACAACCAAACAGCGTCCGTTGTTCTTTGCAGCGTGATAGAAGGAATTCAGCCTATCAACATCAGTGGAGGCAAACTCGGCAAGCACTAACCCTTCAGCCTGGCTGACGATTTTATTCAATTTCTCCCCAACCTCAGCCTCTGAAGACACAGAAGCTCCAGTCATGTTCGTAGCCTCAGTTATGACAGCCACAGGCTCAGCCTCTTTGGCTTCCTGCACAAAATCGCTTGTCATCCTATGCTTTGCCCCGTGGATTCTGAAATCACCAGTATAGACAACAGCGCCGCTTGAAGTGTAAATTATGAAGCCATAGGCTCCGGGAACCGAATGATCCACATGCACTGGCCTAATTTCCACAGTTCCAATGCGCACTTTGTCCCCTGTCCTGAATGGTTGAAATTTTATTCCCTCAACATTGAACTCCAAGTCAGCTCTACGCATCTCTCCAAAGGCCTCAAGAATGATCTTTGTTGTCTCTCCACAATAAACCGGGATTTCACGCTTTATGAATGAAAGGTAAGCTGAGTGATCCATATGGCCATGGGAGATGAAAACTGCGTCAACCTTAGCACTTTTTTCATCAAATCGATAAACACCATCAATTTTCGGAAGAATGCCAAGTTCAAGAAGGCTTTTCTCGCTTTTTGGAGAAAGGAAAGGCGGAGAATAATACTGCCTTTTAAGGGCAAAGGACATTCCAAAATCTAGGAGAATTTTTGTGTCTAGATCCCTTAAGAGAATCTTGTTTCCTCCAATTTCGTTAACTCCGCCGTAAAATGTTAGGGTTGTCCCAAGTTTAACCACATTCTCACCCCAACAGCTCAACTTTTCTACATAAATTTGAAAGGGCGGAAATTACGTGGGGAAAAACGAAGACGCTGAAAACCTTTGTGTATTTCGTTTTTCCAGCAGCCTTTACAAATTTTGGATCCCCACCAGCCGCTAGATAGCCCCTTATGAATGTTTCTGCAACAAGCTCCACCCGTTTTGTCCCCCCAAATAGGGGAGCATAGTGCCCAATATAGTAAATGAATTCGGCAACATCCCAAGCCTTATCCCCATCTCTCGAGGCTTGCTCCAAATCGAGGATACATACCTGCCCATCTTTTCCAACAAGAATATTTTCAGGCTTTGTGTCGCCTAAAACAATATCTAAGGCGTGAACCTTGGCGAATGTTTCTCCGACTTTATGAACTATTTTTAATTCCGCTTCAACATTCTTTTCATTCCCAGCCTCTAAAATTTGTCTTACAAATTTATCCAGGGTTTCGCCCTCCAGATATTCCATAATAATCAAACGCTCCTCCGGGTATATGCCAAGCAACCTTGGAACAGCAAAACCCTTTGAATGCAAAAACTTGTTTATGGCATATTCCCTTTCAAGTCTTATCCTTCCCAGAAAAGCGAATTTTACGGTTCCAATAGCCCATATGGCTAGCGGGAACCATTTAAAGTTGGACCAATCCTTAAAACTCTTCACCACAACCCTTCTTGCTTCACCGTTCACCGTAACGCTGACCAAGTAAACGTCGTTTAAAACACTGCCTAACTCTTTAATCTCAACCTCCGCTCTGGAATCAGAGGATAGAACTTTTCTGACGAAAGCTTCAATATCGAACCTGCTTGACAAGGGAACAAGCCCGTTAGCTGTGGGAACAAGCAAGTACATTTTAGGATCCTCAATAAAGGTCATCCTTTCAAAATTCGGTGTTTCAAACGATAGAAACTTGCGGAGAATAACTCTGCTCTGCCAAAGAAACTTAAAAATGTTTGGAAAAATTGCTAATAGGTGCATAAAAAGGGTTTTCTGTGAGATTTTGAGGAAACTCGTGAAGCGAACTTTTTTACTCTTCACTTCATTAATGAAATTCTTGGAAATCTTAACGTATCCATTATACTTTTCTGCAATTCCCTCATTTTCCAAAGCCTTAAGAGCTTCGTAGAATCCTTCCATGGCACTCTGTACATTTGCATCCTTCAAGTCCCTACGGAAGAAGTTTGAAACAGTGTAGAGCATTGGAGGGAAGAGGCGGACTCTGCTCAGCAAAGCCTCGTAAAGGAAGTATTCAGGCCTTATTTGCATTTCATAGGATAGTTCTGGGAAATCAAGCACAAGGTTTTCCATAGATTCAAGAATTATGCGCCTTTTTAATTTAATTTCATAGGTTTTTAGGTAATCATCATTCACAACTGGAAGATAGGGAAGAAGTAATTGAATGGCAAAAGCCTCGCCTAGGAAACCCTGCTCCACATCCCTCTCAAAAAACCACTTGTCCAAAGCAAAAAATAGTAGAGGGCGACTGCCAATAAATCTAAACTGATTAATGAGCCTAGGTCTAAAGCCTTCGATGATGAGCAGAACCTCAAGGGGTGCCTCTTTTTGGCCAAGTGCATAGTTACCGCAAATACAGGCTCCTGCAATGGGTTGGGAACCAGCGGCACTTCTACAGAGACTTAAAATTTGGCTAGCTAAACCTTTGCTTAGCAATTCTCGGCGGCTAGTCAAAGTTTCACCTATTCTTCCACGAGTAAAAAACGTATACTGAAATATAGGCTTAGCACATTCCAAAAATTTCTTCAGTTACGATCTTCTTTGGTAAATGAGGTTCTCCGCGTGTTTTTCAGCTTTTTCTATAATTTCTCGCTCATTTAAGGTTTCAACTTTTCTATTCTCCATCAAAATTTTCCCATCAACTATAACCGTGTCCACATCGCTTCCCCTGGCCGAATAGACTAGACATGCATAAATGTCATGTAAGGGCTTTAAATGGGGCTTTGAAAGATCTAGGAGAATTATGTCAGCCCTTTTGCCCATTTCCAGAGAGCCTATAGACCTTTCAAGCCCCAAAGCTTTAGCCCCGTTGATGGTAGCCATTCTCACAACTTCATAGGCGGACAAAGCTTCAGGGTTCCTGTATATGCACTTTTGGAGCAACGCGCCAACTTTCATGGTTTCAAACATGTCCAGAACGTTATTACTGGCTGGACCATCTGTGCCTAAAGCTACATTAACCCCTAAATCCATAAGCGCCCTTGCTCTGGCAGCTCCTAAACCTAGCTTCATATTAGCCACCGGAACATAAACGGCATTTACGCGGCCACTAGCTAAGATTCGGGCATCATCTTCAGAGAGACTTATACAGTGTGCTGCCAAAGTATGTAGCTTGAATAGACTCAGCTTATCCAGGAATTGGGTTTCACCGCATCCATAAATTTTCTCGAAATCCTTGAACAGCTCATGGGATTCCGCTAAATGAATATGGATTCCCAAATTTAATGATTCAGCAACCTCCTTAACCTTCAAAAGGAGTGCAGGGCTACAGCTATAGGCTGCGTGGGGTCCAATCATGGCGGTAACTCGGCCCCCAGCGTATCCGTTAAAATTTCTTGCAAAATTCTCGCTGGCTTTCAGCATTTTCTCACCAAGCAGGCTGTTTCCAGCTTCAATGATGCCTTCTGCTAGGCTGGCTCTTAAACCGCTTTTTTCAACAGCCCTAGCTACAGCTTCTTCGTGGAAATACATGTCCGCAAAGCATGTGGTTCCACTCTTAATCATTTCCAAACAGCCTAGAAGCGCACCTGCATGAATATCTTCTGGCGTTAGTCTGGCTTCTAGGGGCCATATGGCCTCCTTAAGCCAATTCTCCAGAGGCTTATCCTCTGCGATTCCCCTTAAGAGAGTCATGGCTACGTGTGTATGGCAGTTTATTAATCCAGGCATGGCGACCTTCCCCCTGCCATCAATAACCTTTTCTGCAATTATGTTATCGGCAGAAACGCGTTTTCCAAGGGAAAATATTTCCCCATTTTTTATGGCTATGTAGCCATCTTCAATGATATCTCTGTTAGTTAGCGGGAGGATTAGGCATCCCTGAATTAGAATGTCAACTTTTTCCAATAACACCCCTAATAATGACTAGGGAAGTTGAAAAATAAAGGTGACTACGTGGTCTATCGTTATTCTTTCGGAGTTTTCTTTGCCTTCTCTATGATGGGTGTTGTAATTATATGGGATATTTCTTCCTCTGAAAGCTTGGGTATTCCTAATGCGCCTATCTTTCTGCATATAATATTAAGATACTCTTCCGTGATTTGTAGAAGATTTTGCCCTTCCGCAGTTAACTTATATACTTTCCTCGGCCTTTCACCCGTCACGTCCCACTCGCTTTTTACATACCCGCTTTTTTCCATGGAGCTCAAGAGCGGGTATATTGTGCTTGGCCCAAAGTATACTCCGAAATTCCTGCGTATCTTTGTTATTATCTGATAGCCATGCATGGGACTTGTGCTTAGAAGCTGGAGAACTATTGTTTCTAAGAGGCCTTTCATGAGTTTTTCTTGGACTTCTTTTAGGCTGTACATTTAACCACCTTCTCCCCTTCTCCTTCCTCCGCTATCTTCTTATAGTTATGTTCAACAGTTCTGTAGTTGAACACGTATACATATGTTCTTTTTCGTACATATTTTTAACCGATTAAGTATTTCCAGAAGCGATATATAAATGTTAGTGCATAAGCTGATATACCAAAGCATACATTAACAATAATAAAGGGTTAAAAACATCCAACAACCCAAAATAATAAAAAGGAAAGAGCGTCTAAAAGGATGGCAGAAAATTTTAGAAGGCAAATTGTTCAACACATAACTAAAAGCCTGCTTGAATTCCAAATTCTTAGGCTCATAAGCTCAGAGCCCCTGTGGGGCTACAAAATAAAGCGACATATAGAGAAGGCTTCAGAATTGAAGGTACGGCATGGAACTCTATATCCTCTTCTAAACAAGCTGGAGCGCGAAGGCCTTGTTCAAAGCCAAAAACAGCAATACGGGAAGAGGAAAAGAAAAGTCTACAGCATAACCGAAAAAGGAAAACAATACCTACAAGTATACTATGACATACTAAAAGAACAAATACCAACCGCGGAATAAAATAAACTGATTCTGATGGATAGCGAGAAAGAAATTAAAAAAATAATTGCAGAAATGGAGCAGATGGGAGGGGAAGCCTGCAACATCGCCATAGAAACCATAACAAGGGAAGAATACGGATGCGAAATTATCCATGAAGCAATAAACTATTTTGCAGAGGATCTGCGGACCAATTTCCAACATCCAGCACTACTTTCTATTGCTTGCGAAGCCGCTGGAGGCAACCCAAAAGAGACGGTACATGTAGGTGCCGCATTAGTGCTTTTAACAGGAGCTGCAGACATCCATGACGACATAATAGATAAGTCAAGAAAGAAGGGTTCAAAAATGACTGTTTTTGGCAGGTTCGGCGGCGACATCACGCTTCTTATAGGCGACATCCTATTTATTGAGGGACTCACACTTTTAAGCATTGCATGTGAAAACTTTCCTAAAGAAAAAGGCAAAATTATAAAAGAGCTTATAAAGAAAGGTTTTTTAGAAATAGGAGCAGCAGAAACGCTGGAATCTACACTTAAGGGCAAATGGGACATCGCCCCTGAAAAACTTCTAGAGGTTATCAGAAAAAAAGGAGCAGTTGCCGAAGCCACTGCACGAGCAGGCGCCGTAATAGGAAACGCCACCCCAGAGACCATTGAAGACTGGGGGAAAATCGGACGAATATTGAGCATAGTATCAAATATCAGAGACGAGTTCATAGACATGTTCGAAGCTGATGAATTAACTAACAGAAGAGACAATGAATGTTTACCTCTGCCAATACTGTATGCCATGCGCGACCCTAAAGCGAAAAAGAAAATAATACACCTACTTAAAAAAGGGGAACTAACTGACGATGAT
>CAZAPQ010000016.1:0-25712 GCA_964487415.1 uncultured Candidatus Bathyarchaeia archaeon
TCAGCGGTCGCACAAAGTTAACGTATGTTGAATACCCTACTATAACATCCGCTTTCTCTATTTCACTTTTAGCCTTTAAAGTCGTATGCTCGATGGAACCTGGGCCTATGCCGACTACAGCTATTCGGCCTCGGCCACAGCTACGGTAACCCCTTTCACCTTCATCTTTTTTAGAATTAATCTTCCCTTCCCCCCTATGGCCATTAGGGCCGCCCTTTCGCATACTCCTCCAACCCCAATCTTCTCTTCAACAAGCTTAGAGTCAGGGGACAAATCTTTATGGCTGAAGCTGCGGAGCTCCTCAACGCTTATAAACCGTAATGGGAGACCAAGCTCATCTGCAGCGCTAAGAATTCCAGGGGAATCCTTTTTAACATCAACGGTAGCCATCACATCAACGGAGAACAAGGGAACATCAACAGCACTTAATGCTCTAATAACAGCCTCGTAAACATCTTTTCCATTCACACTTTTTCTCGCTCCAATCCCAACAGCTATCCTTTTCGGGCTAAAGAGAGCTATGGGCTTGGAAAGCTGCTTAACAGTCTCCAAGGCCCCGTTTTCATCTGCACTTTTTATGATGAATATTCCGCCATCAAAGCTTTCTAGCATATTAAGCGCTTTATCAAGATTCTCGGCTGTTAACAGCTTGCAGCCATAAATCGTTGATGGAAAAGCTTTCGCCCTTCCAACAAGGATTAGGGCTATTTTCCCATCGTTAATGATTAGGGAGTTAAGCTCCTTGAGAACTTCTGGATTTAATATTCTACAGTGGAGCTTCTCGGCAGTTTCTTCAACACTTTTCTTTCCAACGGCCTCAGAAGCCGTTGTTATTACAGCCACAGCGCCTATTCCCTCAGCTATGAGTTTTGCAAGATAATTCGCCCCGCCATAATGTCCGGAGATGAGGCTTATGGCGAAACGCCCCGCGACATCCACGCATACTATGGCCGGATCTGTAAGCTTGCTTTTGAGGAGGGGGGCGACGGCCCTTATAATTATTCCCGCGGCCATGACAGCCACTATCGCGTCATAACTATTGAAAATTTCTTCAATTCCCTTGCGAAAAGTGGGTTTTAGGGCGAGAACACCCTCAGAGGCTATTTTTTCTGGGGCGAAAATTTTGAAGTCTATTTTCGCCTTTTCTAAAGCCCCTTTAATCTTTAGGGCTGTTTTCTTAGCTTTTCCTGTAACATAAATTATGGCTACGCCCCTTTCAAACATTATCTTTGCCTCTTCTAAATCCGTGCGTGAAGCCTGCGTCATACAGCTTGCTGCGGGCATAATCCTTAGGCTCTATAATGTCTCCCACAAGGATAAGGGCTGTACTTTTAATATTTTCACCTTCAACCTTTTCGGCTATATCCCTTAAAGTTCCCTTAACAATTTTCTCCTCAGGCCAAGAAGCCCTATAGACAACTGCTACCGGTGTGTCTTCAGAATATCCTCCAAGCCTAAGCTTGTCCACAACTTTTCTTATGGCGTGAACTCCAAGGAAAATGGCCATTGTAGCCCTATGTCTAGCCAGCTCAGCTAGGTCATCTGCTCCAGTGATGGGAGTTTTCCCCTCAGGCCTTGTTATAATAACAGTCTGGGATACTCCTGGAAGGGTTAGCTCTCGCTTTAGGCTGGCGGCGGCAGCCTGCAAACTGCTCACGCCAGGGATAACCTCATATTCTATGCCTTCCCTATCCAAGAGATCCATCTGCTCTTTTATGGCGCCATAGAAGCTTGGATCCCCGTCATGGAGTCTCACAACTATTTTACCCTCCTTGGCGGCTTTTACAAGTGTTTGAACGATTTCCTCCAGATCCATCCTTGCACTGTCAAAGAGTTGTGCCCCTTCTTTTGCGTATTTTAGGATTTCCGGGTTTAGCAGCGAGCCTGTGTAGACAACGACGTCGGCTTTCTCCAGGATTTTTTTACCTTTTAAGGTTATGAGCTCCGGATCTCCGGGTCCGGCGCCAACAAAGAAGACTTTTGCCCAGCCCGTCATGGGCTTTCCCTCCTCACTATAATCGTGGAAAAGTATGATTCACCCTTCATTTTTCTAAGCTCGTGAAGCTTCATTATTCTAACTTCCTCCGAGGGTGTTCCAATGTTTGCGGCTACCACAGCTTGCGAGTTTTCACCGAATCCGCTTCTAGTTAGAGCCTTGAATAGGCCCTCCATGTCTTTAACACCTTTCATTAGGACTATGGTGTCAGCCTGTTGTGCCAACATTTCAAGCTTTTCAAGATTTGAGGTTGCTGGGATAATGACGACAGCCTCTTCAGCCTCCGCAATGGGTATTCTAGAGGCTGCAGCGCAGGCTGAAAGGGAAGTTACCCCTGGAATTATCTCCACTTCGACTTCCGGCAGTTTTTCAACAACTTTCCTGTAAGTGTTTATAAATGTGCTGTAGAGCATTGGATCTCCAAGGGTTATGAATGCAACATTTTTTCCCCCTCTAAGCATAGAAACAATGATTTCAGCGTTCCTCTCCACAGCCCCTTCCATAAGTTTTCTGTCTTTAACCATTGGATAAACAAGCTCAATCGTTTCTTGTCTCTTATTTGAGGTTTTTATTATGGTCCTAACCGTTTTTAGGGCGTAACTTGACTTTTTAGGGCTTGCCTTGGGAGCGCATATAACATCTACGGTCATAAGCACCTGCGAAGCCTTAATTGTTATCAGCTGCGGGTTTCCAGGTCCAACGCCGACTCCAAAGAATTTTCCAGGCAAATTTTCACCCGAGCTTTGTGGCTGATATTACTGTAATTGGATTCCGGGCCAGCATCATAACGCCGCCGCTCACGAACTTTCCCTTAGCCACGAAAATAGCGGCTACGTCAATATCCCCAAACCTTAGCCTTTTAAGCTCATGTAATGTCTCATAGGCTGTCTCCAGCATGATTGCATTAACAACTATTCTGCCCCCCTCCTTAAGCTTCATCCAAGAGGTTTCGAGAATACCTCTCAAGGACATGCTTCCACCCACAATCACTACATCCATGCTGGGTAAATTACGCATTGCCTCAGGGGCTTTTCCACAAATAATCTCAACCCTATCTTGAACATTGAATTTTGTCACATTTTCCCTCGTAACTTTTACAGCCTTTTCGTCCTCGTCTATGGCGAAAACCCTTCCGGATGGGCCGACCTGCAATGCGGCCTCTACAGTTAGGCTTCCAACACCACAGCCTACATCCGCAACAAGGAAGCCCTCCCTAATCCTCGCCTTTGAAATGGTTAAGACCCTAATTTCCTCCTTAGTTGGACCTGGAATCCCCTCGCTGGTTATGAAAAGATCATCGGGTATGCCCGGCGTTCTATAGTTCCACATACGCTCACTTCCTTTCAGAAGGCTTGACAACCATAACGCAGAGGCTTCCAAAATCAAGTTTTGAAGCTTCTTCCAATGTAGTTTCGATTATTTTCTCCCCTTCAAGGGTTAAGTTTTCACATATGAAAACTGGCGTTAGCCCATCTAAACCCTTGCCAATTAGAAATTCCGCGATTTCTCGGGGCTTAAAGGCTTTAGGATCAGGAAGCACAATGGCGGTTTTTCCCTTTCTAAGAGCATTAAAAAGCTCATTCTTCCTGTTTTCGTCAGCTCCTTCATGAAAGCTTGCCAGCGCCGCTTCATCCCAGCTTATTTTAAGACGAGCCGCACATGCTTGAATTGAGCTTATTCCTGGGATAATGTCAAAATCAAGATTTCCTCCAACAATGTTAATAACCGTTTTAAGAAGGCCGGAGAAGCACGGGTCACCTGTGGATAATAGAACCACATTCATGCCTTCCTCTGCGCGTCTGATGGCATATTTTATGGTTTCCTTTATGTTCTTGGCTGTGAGCGGAATCTTTTCGCCCCTTAAATCCTCCCTAAATAGTTCTAGAATTCTCTCGGCACCTACGACAAGCTGGGCTTCCCTTACAATTTTCCTCGCTATGGGAGTCACATACTCCGGAGATCCTGGCCCAGCTCCGACTATATGGATTTTAGCCATTTTTCTATGCACTCAGCTTTTCCACTTACCCCTAAAATTTCCCCATTTAGGGAGACAATAATCACGGTGATTTCCGCTTTATTCTCAACCTTTTCGATGCAGCGGCGACGCACCCTCTCGGCTATTCTATTAAAGGTTGGCCTCAAAAGGTTAGCTTCCTTTAGGAGAGCTATTGCCTCCTCGGTTGTGTTACACTGTAATATTCTTTCAACAAGCTGGGGATGCGCGCCCGCCGAAGCCGCGTAGGAGGCTATAACCTCCATCCTAGCATCAGCAATTTTATGGTGAGTGTTAAAGATTCCTGCTGCCAGTTTAACAAGTTTTCCAGCGTGTCCCAGAAGAATCAAGTTTTTAGCGCCCTTCTCTACGGATTTCCGAAGCATGTAACCCACAAAGTCTCCGGTCTGAACTATGGCATCTTCCGGTGCCTTGAACACATTTCTGGCGATTTCCGCACCGATGTTTCCGGGAACAAGAAATACCCATGGATGCCCGCTGGCTAAGGCTACATCAATCTGGGGAACCAGCGAGCGCTTATAAGCTTCTACGGAATACGGCTTCACAACGCCTGCCGTGCCAAGAATAGATATGCCGCCTACTATACCAAGCTTTGGATTCAAAGTTTTTCCAGCAATCTCGACGCCTCTGGGAACATCTATTAGCACTTCAACCCCCTTGCCCGGAGGCAAAACCTCTCTTACGGCGTTTTCTATCATCATCCTTGGAACAGGGTTTATTGCAGCCTCTCCTACGGGAATTGGCAAGCCAGGCTTTGTTACCATGCCCACGCCCTCCCCACCTCTTATGACAACATCCGGTCCGTCCAGTAGCTTGACGGTGGCGAAAATCTCTATGCCATTGGTAACGTCTGCATCATCCCCTGCATCCTTGACAACCCACGCCATGGCCTTTTCGGAGTCTATTCTCCTGCAACCCTTAATGGGTATCTCTAAGCGTAGGCCTATGGGCGTTGGAACTCCCACGTGTTCCACTGGTCTATCTAATAGAGCCAACAATGCCGCCTTAGCTGCAGCCGCCGCACATGCACCCGTGGAGATGCCGTACTTAAGAAATCTCATTTCATGGCCTCTCTAGTTTGATTCCTCTGCCAACATCAATAGTGCATTGAATATAGCAACAGCCACAGGGCTTCCGCCCTTAAATCCCCTAAGAGTTATGAACGGTATGTCAAGCTTCATAACGGCTTCCTTAGCATCTGCGGATTTTACAAATCCCACAGGAGTTGCTATTATAAGGGCGGGTTTGGCTTCTCCGTTTTCCACAGCCTTCACAAGCTCAAAGGTTGCGGTTGGCGAATTTCCAATAACCACTATGGCGCCATTTAGGCCCTCATCAATGGCTAGGCGCATGGCAGCCGCGGTTCTCGTCAAATTACATTCAGAAGCCAGCTTAAAGGCACGTTTATCATCTACATAGCATAAAATTTTCCCGCCAAACTTACGCAGTTTCGCTGTGCTTATGCCTGCCAAAACCATTTTAACGTCCGTTATCACCTTAGCTCCGGATTTTATGGCTTCAACCCCAGCCTCAACAGCCCTATCATGTATGACTATAAGCTTGGCAAACTCGGGATCAGCCGTTGCATGCACGACCCGCTCAATAATCCTAGCATGTTTTTCCGGAACCCTTTCAAGAGCTTCCCTGATCATGCTCCTAATAATGCCCATACTTGTCTCGAACATGGCATTTGCAGCGGCTGGACTCTCAGAATTAGGCCTCATTTGAGGCTGGGTTACTTCGCCTAGGGCTTCCAAGGCTTTCTCTTCGATTATCTCGGCTATGCGTATATCTGATCCGAGGGGTTCACCGTAAATAACCTCCATGTCGCCCCACTTAGTCAAACGTCGGCCTTCTTCTAAACCCAAAATTTTTGGAATATCCTCTAAGGTATGGCTTCCAAGGGTCATAAAAACCGGAACTAGGACAACCTTTTTTACTCCCTTTTTGGACATTTGATCTAAAGCTTCAACTATTGAGGGTTTATTTCTAATCATATAGGCTGTTTCAACAAGCTTGAACCTTGACGTGCTCCTTAAAATTTCAGCGAGTTTTTCTATGTTTTCCCGATGTTGGGGTAGCCTACTGCCATGTCCCACTAAAATTAATCCCACGTTATCCATTAGCTCCGCTCCACTTTAACAGGCTCACATTCTCCACTCCAAAGAGTTTTACGGTTTCCTCTATCAGCTGTTCATCACCATTTAACGCTGCTGCTTTAAGACTTTCAACTATTGGCAATAACGTCCTTTTAAGAATCGTATGGGTTAAATCGTCAATCACCTTTCGCTCCCTGTCGCCTATGGAGCTAAGCATGTTAAGCGCCCTTGTAAGCTCCTCTTTACGCATGTCCTCGGCGCGTGAAACTATTCTGGAAATAAGTTCCCTCACAGACTGTTCCTTTAGTTCCTTAAACAAAAGCGGAAGCTCCTCCTCTACAATTTTTAGGGCCTTTTCCATGCCTTTCCTTTTCTCTTCAAGATTTTTTTCTACTATGGTCTGAAAGTCGTCTATGTCGTAAAGCTTTACGCCAGTAACCTCTTTTATAGACTTCTCAACGTTCCTAGGGTTTGAAATGTCTATTATCAATAAATCACTGTTTCCATTACGCCTTTCAAGGATTCTGCAAACGGCGTCTCTTGTTAGAATATAGTGGGGGGCGGCTGTGGTGCATATGGCAACATCTGCCTCTACTAGTGCTTCCTCAAGCATATCAAACTTTAGGGCTTTACCTCCAACCTCCTCAGCCAATTTTACGGCCCTATCATATGTTCTGTTGGCCACGAATATCGCGTAGGGTTTATGGCGGGCTAATGCCTTGGCTACGCATGTTCCCATTTCACCAGCACCTATAACTATAACGCTTTTCCCGTTGATTCCTCCCAGGAGGGATTCAGCCAATTTAACGGCCATAGCCCCGAAGGATGATGGTCCCCTGCTTATTCCCGTCTCGGTTCTAACACGCTTGCCGACGCTTACAGCTTTTTTGAAAGCTGTTCTTAGGATGGGGCCAGTAGCCTTGAAGGATTCCGCCTCTAAATAGGCTTTCCAAACCTGACTTAAAATCTCGTTTTCGCCCATGATCATTGAATCTAGACCTGAGGCTACATGTAATAGATGCAGTAGAGCTTCATGGTTTAGGGCTGTCTCAATTGCCTTGAGGGCTTCTTCCCTCATTACACCGGCCCTGTTAGCTAAATACTCACTTAATTTTCTTGCAATGTTCTCTCCTTCACGGCTTACAAGATAAAACTCCACCCTATTACATGTTTGCAGAATAACACATTCGTCAATATGACCAAGGGCAAGAACCTCTGCGTAGGCCTTACTCTTATCCCTGAAGGATACAGCTTCCAGAAGCGGAACTTTCGCCTTGCGAAAGGTTATCCTTACGTTCACTATGTCTAAAGCTCGGGTAGGGAGCGGCATGGTTGGATGACCCGTCCAATCAACTTAAATACGCGAGCAAATATAAGGCTATTGCGACTCGGCGAGGGTGACGCTTATAGGTCTAAAATGCAGGATAGGCCTCGTATATGTTCCTGGGGCTTTACCCTGTTTTGAAGAGTTTGGCGGCCTACCCACAGACATTGTTAGACAGGATGGGCTCGTGAAGGGTAAACAAGCATCTGAAGTTCTTGACATGCTCATAATTCCGGGTGGAAGCCTTGTCGAGTCTGGAAGTATAGGGGGCAATCTTGCAAAAGAGATTGTTAAGATGGCGGGGTCCGGAAAACTTCTACTAGGCATATGCGCAGGCTTTCAGATATTGGCTCGAAGCACTGATACTGGCAGGCTGTCCCCAGTTCCTATTGTGAGGCATGGGCTTGGCCTACTAGATGTAGATTTTGCGCCTCTAATATGCACTGACCGCGTGGTCGCCAAAGTTGTTGGAAAAAGCTTCATCGCTGATGATATAGGCTTAAAAGTTACCGGTTTCCACTGCCACACCTATGGTAATATAACCCTCCACAAGGACGCCAAACCCATTCTAGTTTCAAGTGTTAGAAGACTGAACTATCGTAGTAACCCGCAGGAAATAGTTTCTGGAGTAGCCAATACGGAAGGCAACATCGTCGGGGTTTTGGTTCACGCTCTTTTAGATGAAAATCCAGTGATCGTGGAAAAAATAGTGGAGACTCTGGATATAACTCCTGAAGAGCTTGAGGAGGTTAGGAGGGCAAATGCATCGCTGAGGGGTTGGATGAAAAGCGAAGTAGGCATATCAGCGGGACTAACTATTAAGGGATCTGAGAGTCTGCGTAACCTGCAGTCTAGGTCTCCCCGGCTTATCGTTTTTACGGCGCCTCAAAGTGGCGTGGGCAAGACATTCATCCTCGCCGGGGTAGCGGGAGCTTTAAAAATGAGGGGTTTTAACGTTGGCGTCTTAAAGGTTGGTGGAGATGTAAGAGATATTGTTCCCACGCTATACCTCATCAAAGAGCCTATGAAATCGTATTCCTCGATAAGGATAGGTGAAAGCGGATGGAAATCCCTTAATGAGGTTGTTTCTCAAGCCTGCAAGGACTATGACTTAATCCTCATAGAGGGAGCCATGAGCGATTTTACAGGATTGTTAAACGAGAACGTTGAGCATCCCTTCTCAACAGTGGAAATCGCTCTTGCCGTAAACGCGCCGGCAGTAATGGTTGTAGGATGTGATAAGGCTGGCATAGAAGGCGCCGTAGTAGATGCTATAAGCCACGCAAGGATTATGCGAAGCCTAGGTGTGAATGTTTCAGCTGTTATTCTGAATAAGGCTAGGCTTAGTTATTTCACAGAAGATGTTAAAAATTTCATTGATCAGGCCTTGAAGGCTCATGGCGTAGAATTATTAGGAATTATTCCCCGCATGGAATTTGAGGATAGAGGCATGATCCCAGAGGTCGAGATAAGATACGATGATTTCGGATCTAAGGCTGTCATGGTTGCTGAGCAATTTATAAACCTTAATAGGCTTACGGAGCTAGCTAAGCCCCCACGAATAAATGGAACTAACTTCAAACAGTTTGTAGAAAAATTTAAGAGTCTACTTATTGGGGGAGACTCTCTTGCTGATTGACTTTAACTTTTCCGGGAAAAATATCGTTGTAGTAGGCGGCGGCAAGGAAGGCTATAAGAAACTTTTAAAGTTTATCAGCGAACAGCCTAAGATTAAGGTTTTCAGCAGATCCTTTTCAGCTGGAATGAAAAGGCTATCCCGCGAAGGCAAGGTTGAGCTGGTTAATTTTGAAGTTGACAACGTGGATAACTTCATTAAAAGCCTTAACCCAAAACCTGATCTAGTAATCGCCGCAACTGACAATCCTGCCCTTAATGCTGAGTTAGCCGCGAAGGCAAAAGTTTATGGCTGCATAGTTTACGCCGTTGATAATCCCCATTTAAGCGATTTTAAGCTCCCAGCCTTAGCTGAGGTTGGCGATTTTAAGGTTGCTATATCAACCGGCGGAAAGAGTCCAGCCATGGCAAGGGTTCTGCGAAAAAAGGTTGAGGAACTCATAACAGAGGAGGATCTTCTCAAGATAAGGCTTCAGCTTGAGGTTAGAGAGATGCTAAAAAAGATTTTTCCAGATCAGAAAACGAGGAGGAGCATTCTTTATGATATCCTGCATGATGGAAAAATTTCCGGCTTTCTAAAGATGGGACGTTTTGATGAAGCGTTAGCTGAAGCCTTTAGACTTATCGAAGGGCATAAATCAAAGGTTATAAAGCCCAACAGGTGAGATTATGTCCGGTTTCCCATTTGTTAGAATGAGACGACTGCGTAGAACACCAGCTCTGCGGAGCTTGGCCTTCAAGGTAAGGGTTCACCCAAGCGACTTTATATATCCAATGTTTGTTGACGAAACTGCCAAGGCACCCATGCCAATAGGCTCTATGCCCGGGTGCTTCAGGCTTCCACTTTCGCATCTGGCAGATGAAGCTAAGAAAGTACTTGATGCAGGTATAAAGGCTGTACTTCTCTTTGGGATACCCTCCTACAAGGATGATGAGGGATCATCCGCCTACGCTGAGGATGGCGTAGTCCAGAAGGCTGTTAGATTCTTAAAGAAGGAATTTGGCGATGATTTGATTGTAATGACGGATGTATGCCTTTGCGAGTACACCGCCCACGGGCACTGTGGCATAATAAAGAATGGCCATGTTGACAATGACTCAACCTTGAAGGTTCTTGGTAAAGTCGCTGTAAGCCACGCTCAAGCTGGAGCTGACTTTGTGGCGCCTTCAAGCATGATGGATGGACAGGTTAAGGCCATAAGAGAGGCGCTAGATGATTCTGGCTTCAAAGATGTTGGGATAATGGCTTACTCTGCTAAATACGCCTCATGCTTTTATGGGCCATTCAGAGAGGCTGCAGATTCAAAGCCTAAGTTCGGCGATAGGAGGAGCTATCAGATGGGTTATGGGCGTCAACCAGAAGCCCTAAGGGAAATAGAATTAGACATAATGGAGGGCGCTGACATAGTCATGGTTAAACCTGCCCTAGCCTATTTGGACATAATATGCCTTGCAAGGTCAAGGTTTAATGTTCCCATAGCAGCTTACAACGTGAGCGGCGAATACTCAATGGTTAAGGCTGCGGCTCAACTGGGATGGATTGATGAAAGAGCGGCTGTCGTTGAAATTTTAACAGCCATCAAGAGGGCTGGGGCAGACTTAATTATAACATATCATGCAAGGGAGGCTGCACTGTGGCTGAGCCAGATTTAGGACTGAAATCTAAGGAGCTTTACGAGAGGGCTAAAAAGCTAATCCCTGGAGGTGTCAATAGCCCAGTAAGGGCTTTCGAGCCCTACCCATTTTTTGTGAATAAGGCTAAAGGTTCTAGATTATACAGTGTTGATGGGCGCGTATATGTTGACTATTGCATGGCTTATGGGGCGCTTATACTTGGCCATGCCCATGATGAGATTGTAAACGCTGTAAAGATGCAGCTTGATAATGGGACGGTTTATGGAACTCCAACAGAATTGGAGGTAAAATTTGCAGAGCTTATTCATGAGCTGTATCCATCCATGGAAATGCTTAGACTTGTAAATTCAGGAACTGAGGCAACAATGCATGCTGTGAGGATTGCAAGGGGTTTCACTGGAAGGAAAAAATTGGTTAAGTTTGAGGGATGCTTCCACGGATCCCACGACAGCGTCCTTGTTAAGGCAGGCTCTGGAGCTGCATGGTTTGGCACTCCCAGCTCACTGGGTGTTCCGGAGGAAACCGCCAGAAACACCATAGTCCTTCCATACAACAATTTTGAGGCCTTAGAGGAGACGTTTAAAAGGGAAGGTCATGAAATAGCCGCCGTGATAATAGAGCCTGTAATCGCCAATTCAGGCTTAATTTTGCCAGCAAGGGGCTATCTTGAATTTTTAAGAAAACTGACAAGCGATTACGGTGTAGTTTTAATATTTGATGAAATTGTGACGGGGTTCAGGATTTCTCTAGGGGGAGCGCAGGAGTACTATAACGTTAAGCCCGATATGACCACCCTTGGCAAAATTCTCGGAGGCGGTTTCCCAATAGCCGCCTTTGGAGGAAGAAAAGATATTATGGAGAAGCTCTCCCCCCTCGGAGGGGTCTATCAGGCTGGAACCTTCAGCGGAAACCCAATTTCCGTGTCAGCTGGCTACTCTACGATTCAATACTTGATTAGGAACAGGAGTGAAATTTACCCGAAAATCGAGGGGAACTGCGAAAAGTTGGCTGAAGCCCTGGCTGATTTAAGCAGAAGCTACAAACTTGCGGTTCAAGTGCACAATTTAGCCTCGATGTTTCAAATCTTCTTCTCCCCTCAACCAGTAAAGGACTACGCCACTGTTAAACTTTCAGATACAAGGCGGTTCTATGCCTACTTCACGGCACTTCTGAAGAATGGTGTTTTCATACCGCCCTCCCAGTTTGAGACATGCTTCCTTTCCTTGGCTCACTCAGACGAAGATCTTGAAATGACAGTTGAGGCTTTTGACAAGGCTTTAGCCTCAGCCGCCTCTATAAGCGGGTAGGATCAATGAGGCTGATTGTTGGAACTAGGGGAAGCAGACTTTCCCTTAAACAGACAGAATATGTTTTAGATAACCTCAAACGGGTAAAGCCTGATGTTGATTTTAAAATCAAAATAATAAGGACCATGGGTGATGTTGAGCGGAAGAAACCCCTCTTCGCCATGGATAGGAAGGGCATATTTGAGAAGGAAATAGACCTAGCCCTTGTCAAGGGTGAAATAGACCTGGCGGTGCATAGCCTAAAAGATGTACCTACGTTAAAGGGGGATGAAGAAATAATTGTGGCAGCCATTCCGAAAAGGGACTCTCCCTTAGAGGCTTTGGTTTCAAAGGATAATACGCCCTTCAAAATGCTTCCTAGGGGGGCGATTGTAGGGACCAGCAGCCTTAGGAGGATGGCTCAAATAAAATTTCTGCGGCCAGACTTGGAGATTAAACCCATAAGAGGAAATGTTGACACCAGAGTGCAGAAGGTGAAACGCGGAGAATTCCACGCTGTAATTTTGGCTTATGCAGGTTTAGCTAGGCTTGGCCTAAACAGCCTAGTAACCGAGGTTTTTCCCCCTGATCTTATGGCTCCCGCTGCTGGGCAGGGAGCCTTGGCTGTTGTGGTAAGGCGGGATAGAAGCGACCTCATCGATGTCCTTAGAGGAATTGATCATTTTCCGACGAGGGCTGAAGTGACTGCGGAGAGAAGCCTTATAGCGGCCATGGAGGGTGGATGCCACTTTCCAATAGGCGCCTATGCCCATGCAGAGGCGGGAAGGCTAACCCTCTATGGTTGCACTTTCTCAGCTGATGCTTTTAGGAAAATCGAGGTTAATGTTGAGGGTGGTCTTAGTGAGGCTGAGGATTTAGGTAAGAGGGCTGCACATATGCTTATGGCAAAAGGAGCCGATGAAATAAGGGCGCAGTGGCGGGAAAAGTATGGGCTATGGTAAAGTTTATCTTGTAGGCGCAGGCCCGGGGAATCCCAAGCTGCTGACTTTGAGGGCTTTGGAGGTTCTTCAGAATGCGGATGTTGTAATATATGACAGGCTTGTAAGCGAGGATGTTTTAAGGCTTATTCCAGAGAAGGCTGAGAAAGTTTACGTTGGGAAAGCCTCTGGAAAGCATACCCTAACCCAAGAGGAAATCAACAATCTTATGATTGAAGCAGCCGTGAAGGGCAAAACTGTTGTTAGGCTGAAGGGTGGAGATCCATTCATATTTGGTAGAGGCGGCGAGGAGGCTGAGGCTCTAATCTCCAAAAATATAGAATTCGAAGTGGTTCCAGGAGTTTCCTCAGCTTTTGCCGCTCCGGCTTACGCGGGCATCCCCCTAACCCACAGGGCTTATGCATCATCCGTGGCCATAGTTACTGGAAGCCAAGCCGCTGACGCTTCAAAGAAGGTTAATTGGGGGAAAATAGCCGGGGCTGTGGATACCATTGTCATTTTAATGGGACTTGAGTCCATAAGAAATATTGTTGGGAATCTTATCGAGGGCGGCTTAAGTCCGGATACACCTGCAGCCATAATAGAGTGGGGAACCACTGAAAATCAGAGGACAATAATTGGTCGTTTGGCGAAAATAGCCGACGAGGCTGAAAAAGCATCTTTTAAACCACCCTCCGTAATTGTTGTAGGAGAAGTGGCTAATCTGGGCAGGAAACTTGCATGGTTCAAGAAACCCCTAACCTAAAAGGTAAGGTAATCGCTATCACAAGGGCTGAGAGTCAGGCTGAGGAGACAGCCGACTTAATAGAAAGGATGGGTGGCAAGCCCTACATTATTCCGGTTCTAGAGTTTAAAATGCCAGAGGATTTATCTCCCATCAGGAACTTTATTGAAGGCCTCCAACGCGGAAAGGCGGACTATACGGTTTTTATGAGTGTTAACGCTGTTCGTTTTCTCCTTAAGGAGGCTGAAATTCTAGGCTTAACATCCCATCTCTATGGTGGCCTAGAAAAAACAACGATTATAGCCGTAGGACCTAGAACCGCCGAAGAGCTGATGAGACATAACATTCACGTGGACCTGATTCCTGAGAAATACAGCTCTGATGGCGTGGTTCAAGTGCTTGCGGGACTTGACCTGAGGGGCAAAAGCGTTTTTATTCCCCGTGCAAAAGGGGCAAGCCCAACTCTTAGGAAAAACCTTGAAAGTATGGGAGCCTTTGTAAGGGAAATCCATGTTTATGAGCAGCAAATCCCAATGAATTGTGACAAAGCCAAGGCTTTTATAAAGCATCTCACATCCGGCAGGATCGACGCCATAGTTTTTGGGAGTTCGCAAAGCGTCAAAAACTTCCTACAAGTTATAGGCGCATTCCTCACCCAGAATAGTTTACAAGAAAACCTTAAACGCCCCCTAATAGTGGCCATAGGGCCCGAAACCGCCAAAACCCTTCGTGACAACGGATTAAGAGTTGACATCGTCCCGAGGGCATACACTTTCCGAGAAGCCTTAACAGCCCTTGCCCAATATTTTAATGGGATCTGCTAACCTAAAATAAATTAGCCTTTGCTTCAACATTATGGGCGCAGTGAAATCGGCGGGAAGCATTTAAACCGAATCTATCAGAGGGTTATGTAGCAGTTTTGAAAGTTTTTTAACGGCTCTTTTTAACTGTTGGTTTAGGTAATTGTTTATATGTTCGGATTATCCATCCATTTTAGGAAACCATGATGAAGATTCTCATGGTTATAGGCGACGGGATGGCTGATCGTCCAATTAAGGAGCTTGGGGACTTGACTCCTCTTGAGTTTGCTAAGCCTGTACATATGAATAGAATGGCCTCTTTAGGGGTTTCCGGGTTGCTTTATGCTGCAAATTCTGGTGTGGCTTATGGTAGTGATGTTGCTAACTTAGCCATACTTGGATACGACCCCAACAATTTCTATTCTGGGCGAGGTGGTTTTGAGGCCTGTGGAGTTGGAGTGGAGATGGCCTTTGGTGATTTAGCTTTCAGATGCGATTTTGCCACCGTTAACGAGGATTTTTATGTTGTGGATGCAAGGGCGGGCAGGGTTAGGGAGGGTTTAGATGAACTTGCAAACGCCCTTGCGGATTTGAAGCTGGACAATCACAGTGATTTGGATCTTTTTTACAAGCGAACTTTGGGCCATAAGGGCGTCCTTGTCCTAAGGGGCAGAGATTTATCCGCTAATGTGGCAGCTGACCCCCCAAAGGTCGGCTGTAAAGCTGGTTCTGTCAAGCCTTTGGACTCTTCGAGGGAAGCTTTGAAAACTTCTCAAGTGCTAAACGAACTAATTTGGTCCTCTTATAGGCTTTTAAGGGACCATCCGGTGAACAGGAAGCGCGAAAGGAAAGGTTTCCCTCCTGCAAATGTCGTCATTCCTTGGGGTGCTGGTACAAAGCCTGAGCTAGAGCCTTTCTGTTCTAAATATGGGTTGAGGGGAGCTTGTGTGGCTGCAGCCAGCCTCATTAAGGGTATATGTAGGCTTGCAGGGATGACTGTGGTTGACGTTCAAGGAGCAACAGGGGATTTGGACACCGATATTAATGCCAAGGCTGAAGCGGCTTTGGATAGCCTAAGGAGCCATGATTTTGTCCTTATACATGTGGAGGCTCCTGATGAGGCGAGCCATGATGGGAATGTTCGGGGGAAAATAGCCATAATACAAAAGATAGATGAGATGGTTGGCAAAATCCTTGACAATGTCCGCCTAGATGATGTATGTGTTGCTCTTCTCTCAGATCACGTCACCTCAACGGAATTACGTGTGCATACCGCAGATCCGACACCCATGACAATAGCGGGCTGCGGTGTTGTTAATGATGGAGTTTCAAGCTACAGCGAGGCGTCAGCATGCAAGGGCAGGCTTGGTTATATTTATGGAAGGGATGTCATGCCGATCCTCCTCAAATTTGCCGGGCGAATTGCAGGTTCAACGCATAATCGCATATTAAAGGAGTTTTGAATGTGCTCGCGCCTTATTCCTATTGGTTTTTCGAGTCTATTATAGTCCTTGGTTTAGCCCTTCTTATAGATCAGATTTTCGGCGAGCCCCCAGATCCTGTCCATCCGACGGTATGGATGGGAAAGGTTATAGCTTTTCTGAAGGCAAGGTTGAGGAACAAGGATCCTAAGCTTGAAAAGTTTAACGGTATCCTTCTCTGCGTGGTTTCGGCAACAATTTTCACAGTCCCGGCCTACCTAATTTTATCCATAGTCAAAGATTTTTTGGGTTTTTTGGCCTATACAGTTCTGGCAGCTGTGATTCTAAAGTTGACCTTCGCTTTAAAAGGCATGGCATATTACACGCTTCCAATAGCGAGGGCCATGGAAAAAGGCGACTTAAGGGAGGCTAGGCGTTGGCTCCACTTTATTGTGAGACGGAACCCTGAAAGCCTTGATGAAAGGCATGTGATCTCAGCCACCATAGAATCAATCGCGGAAAGCACCGTGGACGGGGTAACCTCAGCCCTATTCTACTATGCCCTTTTTGGAGTTCTAGGCGCTTTGGCTTTCAGAGTGATAAGTACTTTGGATTCTATGGTGGGCTACAAGGATTCGGAGCATATAAACCTAGGATGGTTCTCGGCGAGGCTTGACACGATAGCCAACTATATCCCGGCTCGTCTAACGGCCTTTATCATGGTTTTAGCATCATGGCTTCTTCAAAAAAACTGGAGGGGTGCTTTTAGGATTATGAAGCGGGACAGGTTTAAAACAGAAAGTCTCAATGCTGGATGGCCTATGGCTACGATGGCCGGCGCCCTAAATGTTCAGCTGGAGAAGCCCGGACATTATGTGCTTGGCGACATGGAGGTTGAGCTTACACCTGCCCATATAAGGGAAGCCCTAAAAATCATGAAGGTGACATCCATACTTTTTTGTCTATTAGTGGTAGTTCCGGTTCTTGCAGTTTTGTGCCTTGCGCTTTTGCCCATGTTGAAATGATCAATTACTAATAGGCCATTAAATTGAGCAGCTTGCTTTGGCGATGCTTCAGTGTTACGCCTTTTCAAGCTTGGGTAGCCATTTCCACTATTCTGAAGATCTCCGAGCTTATGGCTTCAGGAAGACCCATTATGCTGACATCCATGAATCCTCTCACGATCAGTGATACTGCCTGATCCCTTGACAGCTTTCTAGTCATTAGGTATGCGATTTCCTTTTCTGAAATCTTGCCTACAGCAGCCTCGTGGGTTATTTCTACGCTTCTTTTTCTTGCTGTTAACTCAGGTATGGACTGTATGTGGGAGTCATCATCCATTATTAGACCCTTGCATTCCAGATGTCCCTTGCAGTCGGGCGCGTTTCCCTCTATAGAGCCTCTAACGATAATTTTTGAGCCTTGTCTAGATACTGCCCTGCTTATCATTTCAGCCCTGCTTCCTTTGCCCTTAAGAATGGCTTTAGATCCTACGTCTAATAGGGAGTTTTTATGGCCGTAGAGTATGCTGTTGAAGACGACTTTGGATTCCTCGCCGTTACAGTATGCCACCGGATACATTTGCAAGTTTCGGACGGGCTTTAGGCATATGTAGTTTGATATGAAGGTTCCACCATTCTCTATTACGACTGCGGATATTGGTCTCACAAAGGTGTCCTCAGCCCAATTATGCACCATTGTAAGGTTAAGGGTGGCACCTCGCTTTACATAGATTTCCGTAACGCCTATGTGGGCAGCCCCCCGAACTTCTGGGTGCTGGAGACAGCCTGCTATAACGTGGGCTTTAGAATTCTCCTCGGCGACAATTATGTTATGCACCTTTTGTTCCAGATCCTTCTGGGTTATCATCAAACATGCCTGAAGGGGAACTGTTACCTCGGAGTTTCGTATAATCCTCAGGAAGTATCCGCCAGTATAGTATTCCCAGACTTTCCTTGTCAGCATGTCCGTTTCTCTTGGGACAGCCTTCCATACATAATCCTCGTTAACCCATGTGTACTTTTGCATGGCAGCCTTTATGTCCATAAGCTCAGCCTTGCCGACGAAGAGCTTGTTAACTCCCGCGTATATCGTGGCCTTGTCTACATGGAAGAAGCTGCCTGAGCGTTCCTTTTCAGCGGTAATTCCGGCTTTGGCTGCCTCTTCAAGGATTTTTTGAGGAACCCTTGTCAGCTCTTCTTTGCTGGCCATTTCCTACCATCCCGCTATGCTTCTTTGTTGGCATTTTATACATCCTTCATAGCCTTCCCTTTTTATGTCTTCATAAACGCGTTTAGGATCAGAAAAACAGTAAATTTGCCCATTAAGCAGGACGCAACCGTACTTGGCATTGAGTTGTTCCATTATGTCACCCTTATGCGTTATTATGAGGGCTGTGCCTCTGCTGTTCTGCACGTAACGCTGGATTTCGCCTGCTATAAGCTTTAGGCTTTCAACATCCACCCCAGAATCCGGTTCATCTAGAAGCATTACCTTGGGCTTTAAGAAAAGCATCTGCAGGATTTCGGATCGTTTTTTCTCTCCACCCGAGAAGCCGACGTGAACGCTCCTGCTCAAGAAGCCTGTAAGGTTGAATCTCTCTATTAATTGTTTCTCATCCTCGCTGAATTCATCCCTTGGGCTCTTGCCTAAGCATAGTTTTAGGAGATCCGCCAATTTCACGCCCCCTATTTCCGGCGGGCTCTGGAAACTTACGGCTATTCCCATTTTAGCCTTTTCCTCAACACTCTTTTGTGTGATGTCCTCCCCCATGAAGAGTATTCTTCCTGAGACAATCTCGTAGCCCGGCAGCCCCATAATGGCGTTGATTAGGGTTGTTTTTCCCGAGCCGTTGGGTCCAAAGAGAATATGGATTTCCCCGCTTTTTAGGTTGAAGCTGACACCATCTAGAATTAGCCTGCCTTCAACTTTAACCCTTAGATTTTCAACTGTAAGCTGCCCGTCTAAAAGTTTGGTTTCATCCGCAACTGTCATGTGGATCATCTTTTCATTGGCATGGAATAAAATATATTGATTAAGATAGGCTTTTCCTTTTTCTTTCTTGAATCTCGATGAAAATCCACTGGCCAGCTAGAACCATGCCTAATGGGCTAAGATAAATTATGGCTTCGGCAAGTCTTGATTTTGGGGCTATCGAAGCCAGAATTTCCATGCTCCATGCCGCTGATGCCGTTTGGGCTTCTTCGTTCAGTAAAATAAGCGTGGTTCTAACCATGCCTGCCGGAGTGTATTCTACGGTTTCTTTTTCGGCTATCTTTTTCTCTAGAAGCACGTTGCCTGCTTTATCTTTAAGGAAAATTCTAAGTTTTTCAGATGTGAGGTTTTTAGGGATATCTTCTGTTGGCAAGTTAACAAGATACACGGTTAATGTTGAGTTTGTTCTGAACTCCATTTTCAAAGTGGTTTCTGGGGTTAGGGTTGCCTGCGGGCCCAGCGGAGTTAAAATCGAATAGCTCATCGGCTCCAGCTGCTCAGCCCCACTTATTGGTATTCCTATGTTTGCCTGGGGAATCAGCAATAGAATGCCTAGTGATAGGCATATGGCTAAGAGGGTTGCGCCTATTCTTCCAAGGGCTATGCTTAGCCTCTTCATATGTTTAGTCTCCTGCTGAAGTAGTAATATGATATTAAATAGGCGGCGGCTACAAGGCAGTAGCCTCCGGCTATATAAGTTAGGGCCTCGCTGAAGCTTGGGGTCCAAGTTTCAATTTGCCCTTGGCTTATTAGAGTGCCAATTCGTGTGTAATGGAACTGTAATGCAGTGCTTGGCTGGATTATGGCTAGAATCTTTAGTGGTGTAGCGTTTCCGGTGAAAATGTATAATATGGTTAGGATCCCGGATGCCATGGAGATGGCGAAGTATAGCACTATGCCCAAAACTAGCGCTGTGCCGCCCTTCCGTACTTTCATGGCTATGAGAAGCATTATAGCCGTTATTAGTAGCGGATATGATAGCGAAGCTAGATATGCTGTTATCACTGTGGGCATTTGATTGGCAACTGTCTGTGGAGCCATTAGGTAGAGGGCGAAGAATTGGATTCCAAGGAACATTGCCAATGATATGCCTATGGCTGACAGCAGTTTTGCCGTTAATATCATATGCCTTTTTATTGGATATGCAAGCAGGGTTTGAATGGTTCCCTTTTCGAGGTCGCTTCCAAAACCGTATGCCACATTCTTGAATATTAGGATTAAGAATATGAAAAGCGGGGTGCCCATTTGTATGCTGACAAGCGAATATGCTAGGCTTTCCTCGCTTCCGGCGATGGATAGGGTGTACCCGCCGCCTATCTGAACTAGAACAAAGGTGCTTATGGCATATAGGAACGCAAAGACCTCTAGTATTGGGAATCTGAAGTCCTCATGGATTGAGGCTGCCAGAATTTCTAGGAAAGGCTTTCCTTTCGGCTTTTCCATTATCTTCCCGCCTTTTCCTTCACAACCTTGTAGTATAGCTGCTCTAGGGAGGCTGTTCCAAGCTCTATGCCCATTATGACTGCGGCGATTTTTCTGGCTATTTTCGGCGCGTCCTCGTAAACGTTTGGCTCCATCCCCTCCGTGGTTACAAGTGAAACTCCCCTGCTGTCTGTGGATATTCTCTCCACGTATGGCAGTTTTTTAAGCTCCTGTGCAAAGGCTTCAGGTTTGTCCGTGGATATCCTAACAGCCTTCGCTGAGTATCTTTCAAATAGCTCGTTGATGGGTCCTGAGGCCAAGACACGTCCCTCGCTTATTATCGCCATGGAATCGCAGACTCTGCTTAGCTCAGGAAGAATATGCGAGGATATTAGGAAGGTTGTATTCGCTTCCCTGTGAAGTCTCAGGATGAGATCCAGCAGTTTCGTCCTTGCCTCTGGATCAAGATTTGATGCAGGCTCATCGGCGATAATGAGCCTTGGATTATGGATTAGAGCATGGGCAATTTCAAACTTTTGAAGCATCCCAGCGGATAGGCCCCTAATCTCTCTATCATAAGCATCTAAGTCCACAAGCCTCAAAACCTCAAGCGCCCTCGCCTCTGGAACGCCGTAGATTCTGCATACCCTTTTAAGGTAATCTAGAACCCTGTGGTGGGCTGGAAAGTATGCCTTCTCATAGATTACGCCAATATCCTCTCTGATTTTCGGGTTGTCCCATGGATCCTCACCTAGAACAGCCACTTCACCTTTGTCCGGTTTCAAAAGACCCAATACAGCCTTTATGGTGGTTGTTTTTCCAGCTCCATTTGGTCCAATGAGACCCATTATGGAGCCTTCATGGACTTGTAGGCTTAAGCCATTAACAGCTTTAACCCTGCCATAGCTTTTATGCAGGTCCTCTACAACAATAAGGCTTGACAATCAGGCTAACCATCCAATGCGGCTATAATTTTATCCTATATTCTGAATATTTAAAGCTGTTTCATCCCAGATGGCAAATGCCCATCCTAGGCTCTCCAATTAAAATTTCCAGTTTCAATAACGCGCAGATTTATGGCGGTTCAGCGAGGTCATTAATTAGATCTCACTCTAGGTTTTTGTCAACAATCTGAAGAACGGGTTTACGTTCTATTTTCAATACTGGACCACCAGAAAATTAACAGATGAGCATGTATTCCGATTTCCTTCAAAATTTCGATTTAAGCGGGCGTGAGGATTGCTGGCAGGCTATTTTAGTGTTATTTGAAATTCGCAGTGGTGGTCTCCTTTTGCCATGCATTTTGTCTCCTCAGAAATTGCGTGTTTGCCCGTTAGCGTTTCTACTAGTCCTTCAATGAATCCTCTAACAAAGTGGCATGAGGGTTTTTGAGAATGCTGCTCCGTGACGAAGGCATTATCGTATATGCGTATAACGAACCTGTCTGCATTCTTCCCTGAACCGACAATTTCCATTCTGCCCCATCCCCAACTGGCATATAAACATGCAATTTTGTCAAAAACAGTTGCCGGGTTTTCCCCTTCCCTAAAACGCGTTTGGAAAACTTTAGCCATAGATCTTCCAGCTCCCCTTCCAGCTATGTACCAGACCAAACCGCTGCCCGCTCCAAGCACTTTGTTAACCTTTTCGAACATTCCCTGTAAGGCTTCAACCCTAAACAAAATCAAGCTGCCACCTAATTGCATGATTTGTCCCACGCTGGCTTCCAATTATAGTCCCCAGAAACAAGCCTAAAATAAAATTTTAAATAATTTATGAACTGGAAGTTTCGATTAGAAACCAATTATGCTCAGATTTTGAGTCTGAAACGTTAATTTAGCTTTTTGGATGCATGGAGGCGGCATTCCTGAATAGCAATGCTTATATCGGAAATGTACCATTCACGGAAAACGTGCCAAAACTGAAAATGAATGGAAAGGAAACTGCAAGTTTTCAATTACATACGCAAGCTGAGAGGCCTTCCGGCTGTTCAAGTTCAGCTGTGGCGGCAAATTATAACTCAAGTATGGGTTGGTGAGGTTGTTGCAAACCATCTATAAAGTCAGCTTGATTTTAACTTTCTTTTTGGCATTGTTCTATGCCTTTCAGAGTTTTTACCCCGACCTCATGTACAGTTTTTCCAATATTTTTCCACCGTTGATTGCTGGAGCTGCTTTCGCTTCCTCTATATTAGCACTGGCAAGGTACTGGGGAAGCCTTAAGGAGTATTTTTCTCTGTCATGGCTCTGCTTCGCCATTGGCCTTGGGCTTTGGTTCCTTGGAGAAGCCAGCTGGGCTGTTCATACGCTTTATCTAGGGATTGAATTGCCTTACCCATCCTTTGCTGATGTATTTTGGCTAGGCGGTTACATTCCAATGCTAATAGCATTGCTTTTTTACGTTAAAGCCTTTTTAAAAGTGCTTCCAGGGCGGGTTATATATGCCATTACATTGGCTATTCTAGTTCTGGCTGTTCTAATGCTCACAGTTCTTGCAGCACCTGTCTTTGGGGCTGAAGAGGATTTAGCCGTAATTTTTGCAGATTTTGCTTATCCCATCCTTGACACAGTTCTACTTTACCTTGCAATCCTAAGTTCTGCGGTATTTTATAAGGGAAGGATAGGGAAATCTTGGCTGTTCATTACAGCCGGATTTATTTCATACACCATAGCAGACCTCCTATTCAGCTACACAACCACATATGGAATGTACTACTGCGGTCACCCGTTAGAACTCTTATTCCACCTTGGGTACCTGTCGCTAATCCTAGCCTTCCACATTCACGTAAAAGAATTATAGGGGAGAAGATCTTTGCCTTCGCCTGAAAAGGAATTTGAGGCAATCCTCCTCGAAGCCATAGACGAAAGCCTAAAATCAATGTTAGGCGAAAGTGGGAAAGAGCTAGTCTATTACCAACTTAAAAATTCGTTTGGACTTAGGAAAGAGAACGTTCCGGAAAAACCGGAGCTTTTTTCCGAATGCCTATACAGCCTTTTCGGATTGGGTGCAAAAATCATTGAAGCTACAATCCTCAAAAAATTATGCATCAAGCTAAAAATAAAATATGAAGAGAATAAAGACATAAAATTTGCAGACTATATAAAAGGCATGGCTAAAAGGGAATAGACAAATTCAAGAATAAAATACTCACCCTCTAATTTTCCGTCTCAAGAATACAGCTGCAAGTTCAAAAATTGCTGGTTACCAATTTTGCGGATTTGATTTGTATGTTTTTATTGGTTTATGTGGTTATTGTTTTTAGGTCTTTAGCGTAGCCTGAAAGGTTGATGGGGGTAGAATGTTGAACAGCCAAAACTTGGCGCTTGAGCACTATTCAAGGCTTGACGTTCAAAGAGAGATAGCAGACTATTGTTCTGGAAGGTGGGTTGCCCTGCACTTTTTAGACAGCCTAGGCAGGCTGATCTTCAGAAGATACCTTATGGGAAAGCCCATCACTTTAGGTGGGGCGGATGATTTAACCCACCTTATTAGTAAGATTAGGGGTGTTAGGTCAATTTATGGTTCAGCCAATAAATATGGCTTAATTCAACGTGTAGAGGACGTTTTCGATTTTTCAAATGTTAGGTTATGCACTCCAACATGGGACATTGACGGGCAGATTTCAGATTGGAAGAAAACCCTAGCCGTTGCCCGTGAACTGATCAGCTTTCTGGAAAGCGAAGGAGTTCAGAAGTCCCTCTATATTAAATGGTCTGGGAATGGGTGTCACATCCACATAAACGAAGAAGCATTTTCAGATGAAGCACTAAGCAAAGCTCACCCGCTTGACCTAGCATACGCCACTGTGGAATACGTGAAAACTAAGGTGACGCAGAAAATCTTGGGAGACCCTGGCACCGAGGGCATCGTCATTGAGAACAGGATGGACCCTGGGAGAGTTTTCACCTGCCCGCTGAGCCTGCACCGCCACCTAGATGCTGTTTGCATTTGCCTAAAACCAAACCAGCTTGACAGTTTCTCGCTGGAATGGATTCATCCCTCAACGTTTAGGCATAATGGCGAATGGAGGAATTTCAAAAAAGGCGAAGCCGACCAAATAGCCTTAAAAGCCTATAACGCGGTTGGAGGTTACCCAAATCAGCGGCTGAGTCGAAGACGGAGAGGCAAAAGGCTAGATGAGCAAATTAGAGAGTGGCTTTTAAAGCATTAAAATCTGGTATTCATGCATTCTGATTTTGTTAGCGGCAAACTTTCATTAGTCCATCTTTAGGGCGCCCTCTATTCAAAATTAAATGGAGTTGTTGGCATGGCGTGCAAAAACCTTTTAGATGTTAATTATTACCTAAGCAGCTGCAAGCCTCATTGGAGTTTTCTGCCACAGTAGGGACAGAAGGCGTGGTCTGCTCCAATTTCCTTTCCACAAGAGGGGCATGCAAGCTTTTCCTTTGCCAATTTCCCCAATTTTTCCTTCGCTAACAGTCTTCCATCGCTGAGGAAAAGAACTCGACGTGCATGTGAAGCTATATGGCTGTCATGCGTCACCATAACGATTGTTGTTCCCTGTTCGACGTTTAACCTGCCCAAAAGCCTAACTATTTCATATTTGGTTTTTGCGTCTAAGTTGCCTGTAGGCTCATCCGCTAAAACGATGGATGGATTGTTTGCTAGAGCCCTTGCAATTGCGACTCTCTGCTGTTCTCCTGCGCTTAGCCTAAACGGTTTATGCTCCTCCCTTTCAGCCAAGCCCACAAGCTTTAACAGCTCATGGGCTCTTTCACGCATTTCCCTTTTTGATTTTCCCGTGCCCTCCATTGGAAGCTCAACGTTTTCCAAAGCACTTAAATATGGGAGTAAATTGAATGTTTGAAAGACGAAGCCAACCTTATATCGCCTAATTTTGTAGAGCTCTTTCTCGGGCAAGGCGGTAACATCTACGCCGTTGAGAATCACTTTTCCGCTGGTTGGTCTATCAAGACAGCCTAAAACGTTGAGCAATGTGGTTTTGCCGGAGCCGGAGGGGCCCATGATGGAAACAAAGTCTCCCTTTTTTACCCTCAAGTTTATGTCTGAAAGGGCGTGGATGATGCGGCCACCAAGCTTATAGATTTTATCAAGTTTTTCTGTTTCCAAAACAAGCTCACTCATATCTCAACGCCTCGATCGGCGATATTCTGGATGCTCTCCATGCAGGGTATAAGCTTCCCAGCGTGCCTAAAATTGCGGCTGCACAAAGCGCCAAAAAAACGAACTGCGGACTTAATGTGGCGACATTATAGCTCTGGGCTCCAACCATGCCTGGATACTGGAATGGGCGTTGAGTTCTTTGTAAACCGCCGAACAAGTTTATCTGGGGAAGCAGAAGTGAGGAGAAGAAAGGCGCAGCTATGCTTCCTATTATGACTCCGGCAACTCCTCCAATTAAGCCTATCAGCATGCCTTCAA
>CAZAPQ010000017.1:0-67172 GCA_964487415.1 uncultured Candidatus Bathyarchaeia archaeon
AAAACAGCCTCAGCCAAAGCCCATTCATGCATCTTGAAATTCCCGACCATGCGCTTTAAAAACCGCCACCAATTTATATTTTTCCCGCAAAACAAAACTGACAAGCATCACTTTTCTATATCTCTTCACCAATCAATATTATAGCGCAAATATAAAGGAAGCATCAAGAAATGAGTAGAGTAGCCATAATAAAAGATCCCAACCCCATAGAAGCAACCTCAAAAGCTCTGGAAATGATAAGACAAGATTTAGATGCCATTTTAAACAGCCAAAAACCAGCATTGATAAAACCCAACTACATAAATGACAGCCATCCCTCAACGGGAATAACCACAGACGGAAGAGTCGTAGAGGGTATCGTAAAGTTTCTGAGGGAGCATGGAAAAGCAGACATAATAATAGGCGAAGGAAGCGGATTCGCCGACACCTTCAAAGCCTTCAAAGCTGCAGGCATAGACAAGATTGGCGAAAAATGGAATGTAAAACTCATCGACCTAAATAAAGATCAGGTTGTTGAAGTTTACCCTCCAAATCCCCTTTCACTGAAAAAGGTTAAAGTGGCTAAAACAGTTCTTGGAAGCACAATAATAAGCGTTCCAAAGCTCAAGGTTCACAGACTCGCCACTGTAACCCTTGGACTAAAAAACATGATGGGAGCCCTAGCCCATAAGGGCAGAATGCATAACGGCCATTTAAACGAAAACATTGTAGACCTCGCCACGGTCCTAAAACCCAGCCTAACAGTAATTGATGGAATAATAGCCGGAGAAGGGCATGAAACAAGCGGAAACCCCGTGAAAATGGATCTTGTTATAGCTGGAACGGATCCAGTGGCCGTTGACGCCGTAGGCGCTGCAGTCATGGGAATAGACCCTGCCGAAGTGGAGCACCTAGTCCTCGCCGAGAAGAAGGGGCTTGGAACATGCAATCTTCAGAAAATAGAAATATTAGGCGAAAAAATAGAAAACGTCAGACGAAAATTTAGAAGGTCCCTCCTATCAAAGTTTCTATCAATCCTCTAAATCACCACTTACGAAGAACAATCATGGTGTTCGTATCTAAAACCCCCTCAACCTTCCGAATCTTCTCCACACACTCATTAACCTCAGCGATAGTCCCAGCAGAAATTATGACGGCAATGTCATATTCGCCAGTAACCTCATAAACCGACTCAACACCGGGTATGCTCCTAAGAGCAGCGGAAACATCCGACGTTGGAATGGAAGGATCTACTGAAATAAGGGATAAAGCTTCAGACTTATCAAGGAGACCAGTTTCAATTGTAAACCGCTTTATCACACCAGACTCCAGAAGCTTCTTAACCCTCACCCTCACGGCTCCCTCTGAAAGCCCAACCTCCTTCCCAATATCACCATAAGAAGCCCGTCCATTCTTCTTCAATATCTGGATTATTTTCTCGTCAACTTCATCCATTCCAAACACCATAGACATATTTACGTTTTTCGCAATTACTTTGCTAAAACAGCAAAATAAGCTTTACTAAATCCGAAAACTTTATAAAAAATGCTGACATCACAATGCTAGAAACCAACAAAAGGGATATCCATGTTTAAAGGATGCTACACCGCCCTCATAACGCCCATGCTCAAAAATTATGAAGTGGATTTCAGAGGGCTCCAAGCCCTAGTAGAATTCCAAATTTCACAAGGAGTAAGCGGGATAGTAGCCGTTGGCACAACAGGCGAAAGCGCCACCCTCGACCCTGAAGAACATTTAACAGTTATAAATAAAATCTACGAATACAGCAAGGGAAGAACAACCATAATAGCCGGAACAGGCAGCAACTGCACAAGAGAAGCCATACAATACACAAAAAGGGCCTACGATTTTGGAATCAGAGCCGCACTTCTGGTGGATCCATACTATAATGGTCCAAGCTCCTTGGAAATTAGACGGGAATACTTGGCGCCCATAGCCGAAATGTTCCCCGACGTCCAGATAATCCCATACGTGATACCTGGAAGAACAGGAACACAGCTTCTCCCCCAGGACATTGCCATACTCCATCAACAGTTCGCTAATATTAGAGCAGTAAAAGAAGCCACAGGAGACTTTGAAAACATGAAGCTAACAAGAAAACTCTGCGGAAAAGACTTTGACATCCTCTCAGGCGACGATGACAAAACGTTCAAAATGATGACGGATCCTGAAATAATGGCTTCAGGAGTTATCTCAGTCGCCTCCAACATAGCTCCAGCAGCTGTGCAGAAGATGTCGAACCTCATACTAGAAGGAAGAATTGAGGAGGCAAAAACAATCTGCGACAAGCTTAACCCCCTATTCCAAATAGTAACCGTGAAAACGGTGGAGGAAACACCCTTTGGAAACGTGACGGTCAAAGCCAGAAACCCGCTTCCATGTAAAACCCTCATGAATATTATAGGAATGCCATCAGGCCCTGCAAGGCAGCCTCTTGGAAAAATGACAAGAAAAGGGATTGAAATAGTTTTAAAAGCCGCGAGGGAGGTTTACGAGAAAAGCCCTGAAATCCTTAAGCCTGTGGAAGATTTCTTCGATGTAAAATTGTCAGAAAGGCTATACAAGGAAAAGTTCTGGAAGGATCTAACCTATGATTAAACTCTGCGTGGCAGGCGCCACGGGAAGAATGGGAAGCACCCTAATACGAGAAGCGGTAAGTAGAGGCTACCAGATAGTCGCAGCCATAGCAGCTCCAGATGAGCCAAGCATAGGAAAAACCCTACAAGAGCTGGGAATCTGCAACCTTGACATAAGGGTTTCACCCCCCTCAGAAATAAAAGAAGTCGCAAAAAACGCTGACGTTTATGTTAGCTTCACCTCCCCCAATGCCGAGCTTACAAACCTACCGATAGTTGCGGACATGGGTAAACGCATAGTTATGGGAACAACAGGTTTCACTGAAGCAGAGTTTAAAAAGCTTAAAGATTATGTTGGCCAGAGGGTTCCAGCAGTTTTCTCATCCAACTTTTCAATAGGCGTAAACTTCATGCTAAAAATGCTAAAAGTCCTAAAAGACCTCCCCAAAGACTATGACATAAGTATCATGGAAGCCCATCATACGGGTAAAAAGGACGCCCCCAGCGGTACAGCTCTCACAATGGCAAAGCTGCTATCTAGCATGAGAGGCTACAGCAAACTTGTGCATGGAAGAGAGGGAATAAAACCCAGAAAACCAGAGGAAATGGAAGTTCTATCAGTCAGAGGAGGAGGAATACCTGGAATCCACTGGATAATAATTGCCGGCGCCTATGACATGATAAAAATTGAGCATGTGGCCTTCTCCAGAAACATTTTCGCCCAAGGCGCCCTATATGCTGCAGAGTGGATAATTAAGCAGACAAAACCGGGAATTTACACGATGGAAGATGTCCTAGGAGGATGATAAATGCGCACCGTTCCGAACAGGGTTGTCGTAAAGTTCGGAGGCGGCGAGTTAACAGATGGAAAAGCCTACAAAGAAGCGGCGAGAATGGTTAAGGAGTCAGGTTTTAAGGAGATAGTCGTAGTAGTATCAGCAATGAAGGGAACCACAGACACTCTGGTAAAATGTGTTTCAGACATTGGAAATATTGAGGACTCGGACTACGCGGATATAGTTGCCATGGGCGAGCGAACAAGCGCTAGAATTTTTAGCTCAGCCCTAAAATCTCTGGGCGTGAAGTCAACATACCTCGATCCACAACAGGATGAATGGCCGATAATCACCGACTCCAACTATAAAGATGCCACGCCAAACCTAGATGAAACAAGGAGAAAAGTTAGGAAATATCTTGAACCAATGCTTGGCGACTGCGTACCAGTCGTCTGTGGATTCATAGGCAAAGATAGAAACAATCGCATCACAACCCTTGGCAGAGGAGGAAGTGACATAACAGCCACGCTTCTAGGCAACTGCCTAAAAGCCGATGAAATCATCCTAGTCAAAAACACGAAGGGGGTTCTATCAGCTGATCCAAAATACGTTCCAAACGCGAAACCTCTAGAAAAAATAACTGTTGAGGAAATGTTCTCCCTAGCCCAGGGAGGAGCAAAAATAATACATCCAGAAGCCCTAAGATATAAGCTTCCAACTCAGAGACTCAGGGTTGTAGGCTTTCCAGGAAGTCTAACCTCCACCGGAACAGAAATAGTAGGCGTTTTCAGCGCTAACCCCGTTGACATAAGACGCCATCATGGACTTGCAGCCATAACCCTTGTAGGCGACATAAACCCAATAACCTTAAGCAAAACATTTCAGGTTTTTGACGGAAGAAAAATTTTCGGCATGGGAACCAGCAGAAACTCGCTAACAATTTTTGTAGAAGTGAAAAACCCAGAGCGAGTTCTGAACAAGATATATAGCCTAGACTACTTTAAAGCGGTAAGCCTTAAGGATAAAGTGGGCGCCATAGAGCTTGTAAGCCCGAAGTTTGTGGATTCCCCAGGATGGGTTGCAAAGGTTTCAGGAGCCCTAGCTGAAAAGGGAATAAATATCCTTGAAGTTATCACGAATAAGGCTTCAATAACAGTTTTTGTGGATGAAGATAAAATGGAAGAAGCTTTAACCGCGGTTAAAGCTAAAATAAGCGAAGGCGCCTAGATAAGGGAACCTTATGATCAAAAGTCCTCTGGAAAACGTTAACGGCGAACTATACATAGATGGCGTTTCAACATTGGAGCTAGCCAAAAGGTATGGGACGCCACTATACGTAACGAGTGAGATAAAAATAAGAGAAAACTATCGACGTGTGAAGTCAGTCTTCCAAAAAAACTATGAAAGAACAAGGGTTCTGTACTCCGCTAAAGCAAATACAAACCTCTCAATACTAAAGATACTTAGAAGCGAAGGTGCAGGAATAGACGCTGTAAGTCCAGGGGAAATTTTCCTAGCCCTTGAAGCTGGATTCAAGCCAAACGATATATTGTACACAGGGACAAGCGTAGGCGAAGATGAGCTGGCATATGCGCTGGAAAAGGGAGTAACCATAAACATTGACTCCATGTCCCAAGCTCAAAAACTCTTCAGAATCGCTACTCCAAAAAGGCTTTCTGTGAGGATAAATACTGAAATTGGGGCGGGACATCATGAATACACTATAACAGCCAGCAAAGTCTCCAAATTTGGAGTGGATGAAAAAACAGCCTTAGAAATCTATAAAATAGCTAAAGAGGCAGGTGTGGAGGATTTTGGAATACATATGCATATTGGGTCAGGAATAATGCAGGCTGAGCCATACCTAAGGTCCATGGAAAAACTGCTTGACGTAGCCTCGAAAATCCATAACCAGCTGGAAATAGACTTTGATTTTATGGACATTGGGGGAGGCATAGGCGTTCCATACAGGCCGGGTGAAGAGGAATTAAACGTGGAAAAATTTGCTGAAACGCTGACAAGTCTATTTAAGCGAAAATTGTCTGAGCATTCCCTTGGTAAACCTGAATTATGGCTTGAACCCGGCAGATATATCGTAGCAGAGTCCACAATATTACTCACAAGGGTAAATACGGTTAAAGAAACACCCCACAGAAATTTTGTTGGAGTAGACGCCGGATTCAATGTACTAATAAGACCAGCGATGTACGGATCCTACCACCACATAATAGTCGCAAATAGGCTCAACGAAGAGCCAACTAAAATGTACGATATTGTAGGCCCCATATGCGAAACTGGAGATGTATTGGCCAAAGACAGATTTCTTCCTAAAATTTCTGAAGGAGACATCATAGCCATATTAACAACCGGTGCCTACGGATACTCCATGAGCTCTCAATACAACTCTAGACCAAGACCAGCAGAGGTTCTGGTTAAAGATGGGAAACATGAGTTGATAAGGGAAAGGGAAACATTCCAAGACTTGTTGAGGGGGCAGAAAACAGCTTCATGGCTAAGGGACTAAGGTTCTGGAAGATGCATGGCTTGGGAAACGATTACATAGTCATCAATAACATGGATGGCAGGATAAACTCTGAAACCATGTCAGAACTTGCAAAGACACTTTGTCAAAGAAGATATTCCGTAGGCGCGGATGGACTGTTATTCGCATGCAAATCAGAAAAAGCTGACATTAAAATGCGGATATTTAACCCGGATGGCTCTGAGGCGGAAATGTGCGGCAATGGAATACGTTGCCTTGCAAAGTTCTGTTATGAAAATAGAATAACCAAGAAAAGGGAGATGACCATTGAAACCTTAGCCGGAATAAAAAGGATTTGGTTATACACAGACGAACTAGGCAAAGAGGTAAAAACTGTGAAGGTTGATATGGGAGAACCCTCCTTTGAAAGAGAAGCCATACCAATGCTTGGCAAGGGCAAATTTATAGATGAAGAACTTGAAGTTGATGGCGAGAGGTATAAGGCTAGCTGCGTATCCGTGGGCAATCCTCACTGCGTGATATTCACCGAAGAAATTGATCATGTTCCAGTTGAAGAAATAGGCCCAAAAATAGAGCATCATGAACTTTTCCCGAAAAGAGTGAACGTTGAGTTCGTCCAAGTGATAAGCCCAAAAGAGATAAAGATCCGCGTCTGGGAAAGAGGTGTCGGAGAAACTTTAGCCTGCGGCACAGGCGCATGCGCAAGCGTTGTAGTAAGCCACATCCTAGGCAAAACTGATAAAAAGGTTAAGGTAAACCTCCTAGGAGGATCCCTTGAAATATATTATGATGGGAGAATATTCATGGAAGGACCTGCGGTTAAAGTGTTTGCCGGAAAGTTGTTTTAGCGGCTGATGGGGGAAACTTTATGTTTGAGTTTTCAGAACGGGTTAAGAGGCTTCCACCATACATCTTCTTTGAAATAGAAAAAATTCTTGAAACAAAGAGACGCGCAGGGGAAAACATAATATCCTTAAGCATAGGAGACCCCGATCTGCCTACACCGCAGTTTATACTGGATGCACTGAAAGAGGAAAGCGCAAACCCTGAAAATCATGGCTACTCCAACAGCAGAGGAGAACTTGAATTCAGGGAAGCTGTAGCCTCATGGATGAAAGAAAGATTCAAAGTGGATGTCAACCCGGAAACAGAAGTAACTGCCTTAATAGGGTCAAAGGAGGGAATAAATCATCTGGCAAGAGCGTTCTTAAATCCAGGGGACAATGTTATAATCCCAAGCCCAGGCTACCCAGCTTACTTCAATGGTGGAGTAATACTTAACGATGCTGAACCTATCTTTATGCCGCTGCTAAAGGAAAATTCCTTTCTCCCAAAAGCTGAGTTTATAGCTTCCGTAAAGGCTAAGATGATATTCCTAAATTATCCAAACAATCCAACAGGCGCAGTGGCGGATAAAAAGGTTTTAAAGGAAATCGTTGAGGTTGCACGGGAAAATAACATCATCATATGTTACGATAATGCATATTCAGAGATAACCTTTGGAGGGTATAAGGCGCCAAGCATACTTGAAATAGACGAAGCCAGGGACATTGCAGTTGAGCTACATTCATTCTCTAAAACCTTCAGCATGGCGGGGGATAGAATAGGCTTCGCCGTTGGAAACCGAAGGCTCATTGAAGGCATCGTAAAGGTTAAGTCACAGGTAGACTCAGGACAACCAAAATACATACAGCGAGCAGCCATACGGGCCTTGCAAAGCTATGTAAATGGAGAACCGCCGGAGGAGATCAGAAGAAACATTATGACATACTGGGAAAGAGTGAAGTTTTTAGCTGAAAGGATTAAAGAAATAGGGCTTGATTGTGAAATTCCAAGGGGAACATACTACGTGTGGGCCTTTTGCGGAGAGGATTCCATGCAGTTCGCAAAGAAACTCCTCGATGCCGGTGTAGCTGTAACGCCTGGAATAGGTTTCGGAAAATATGGTGAGGGTTTCATAAGATTTTCAGCCACTATACCCATCAAAGACATCGAAGAAGCCTGTAGAAGACTGGCAAAAATAAGGAGATCTTCCAAATAAGGGAACCCTATCGCCAATCTTAGAAAAATATTTCAATAAAATACCAGAAATCTTTTTATACTGGAATTATAAACCAATTTAGGCAGCGTGTTAAGGAATGCCCAACGACTCGCTAACCTTACTGGTTAAATGCTCCACAGGAACACGCTTCTTCTTTAAACGCTATTATTATTACTAAACGGGCTGAAACGGTCTAAAATTCCGTTTTAGCCTTTTTGGGGTTGATTTTATGAAGAATGTTGAAAATATTCCGAAAAGACTTGTAGTCAAATATGGCGGAAGCAGCCTTGCAGACAGTGATAGAATACAGGCGGCCGCCGTGGCAGTAGCCAGAGAATCAGCAAGGGGCGCACATATAGCCGTTGTAGTCTCAGCCATGGGAAAGACCACAGATCAGCTTCTCCACGTGGCCAGAAATGCCTCCAGAGGAAATATCAATGGAGAGGATTTAGACGAGGTTCTATCTATGGGTGAACGCACCAGTGTCAGAATTTTCGCTGCGACACTAAGAGCTCATGGCTTAAAAGCCCGCCACTTCGACCCATCGGATGATGATTGGCCCATAATAACCGACAACATTTTCTCTAACGCAAATCCCATTCTGGAAGAGTGTGAAAGAAGAATTCGGCAGCATGTACTTCCCTTATTTAATGAGGGGGTTGTACCTGTCATCGCTGGTTTCGTAGGGAAGACTGTTGATGGAAAAATAACAACATTGGGAAGAGGGGGCAGCGACACAACAGCCTTCATTCTAGCTAAGGCACTAGATGCAAATGCAGTTATATTAGTCACTGATGTTGATGGAATAATGACGGCGGATCCGAAAATCGTAAAGAATCCTCAAAGAATCCGTGAAATCGACGTGAACACCCTTGTTGGACTAGCCGACGCCGGAACCAAATTTATACATAGAAAGGCCTTAAAATATAAGGATCCAAAAATAAACGTTAGAGTTATCTCATACCAGCATGGCGAACTTAACAAAGATGGCACTGTGATAAGTGGGGGCCTAGAAACCGAGCTGAATGTCACCTTAGCCAGTCAGCAGCCCATCGCGTCAATAACTGTTGTAGGCCATGGATTGTCACAAATGCCAAATGTTATTGGTGAACTTATCGGGAAGGTTAAAAATCACTCAGCACTTTTAGGATCATCCCTAGATCATAACTCAATGGTGTTATTCGTTTCAGAACACAATAATATAGAGCAGCTAATCAACGAGGTTCATGAAACAATTTTAGGATGCCAAGAAGCCGTCGCCATGTCTGTAAGGCGAAACCTAGCTTTTCTCAGGGTCAGCGGTGTAGGCCTAGAAGAGACTCCTGGCTTAATAGGAAAAATTTCTGAACCCCTTAGGCTTCATGGAATAAACATTTATGGTATTTTGACAAACACTTCAAGCATACTTCTCTTTGTTAATTGGGAAGAGCGGGAAAAGGTTTTAGGTTTGATTAAAAGTTCTCTGGGATTAAATGGAGGCGAGTAAAATGTTAAAGGCAGCTGTTTTAGGAGCAACGGGAATGGTGGGCCAAATATTCATACGCCTTCTAGACGGCCATCCATGGTTCGAAACAGCAGTAGTAGCGGCATCCGAGAGGAGTAGCGGTCAGAAGTACAAAAAGGCGGCCAACTGGAAAATGCCGACACCAATACCTGAACGTGTGGCAGACATGGAAGTCGTTGATGTCACACCTCAAGCAGTTAAGGACGTGGATCTTGTATTTTCAGCACTGCCTGCGGATATAGCAGGAAAGGTCGAAGAGGAATTTGCAAGGGCAGGGTACATAGTCCTAAGCAACGCATCGTCCCATAGGATGGATCCCGATGTACCGCTGCTTAACCCAGAGGTAAATGGAGATCACATAGTGCTCATTGATGAACAGCGGAGAAGGAGAAAGTGGGACGGCGCCATCGTTACAAATCCAAACTGTAGCACCGCAATCATGACATTGTCTTTGAAACCCATATACGATGCATTTGGAATTAACAGGGTAATCGTTTCAACAATGCAGGCCCTCTCAGGAGCTGGTTACCCAGGAGTAGCTTCTCTAGACATTGTGGACAATGTGATACCATTCATCAGAAACGAGGAAGAGAAAATGCAGACAGAAACCTTAAAAATGCTTGGAAAACCCTCAAAGCCGGCTGATTTTAAAGTTTCAGCTAGCTGCCACAGGGTAGCGACTCTGGACGGCCATATAGAAGCTGTTTTCGTTGAAACAAGAAGGGAAGCCGCTCCGGAGGATGTTGCAGAGGCCATGAGAAAGTTTATCGGTGAGCCGCAAAAACTTAAACTTCCAACAGCTCCGGCAAAACCCATAGTTGTGAGAACCGAAGAGGACAGGCCACAGGTTAGGCTGGATCGCATGGAAGGAAATGGAATGAGCGTTGTTGTCGGCAGAATAAGAAAGGATCAGGCTCTCGGCGGCGTCAAATACATTGTGTTGGGACATAACACCATCAGAGGAGCTGCGGGTTGCAGTATTCTCAACGCCGAATATCTAAGGGCCAAGAAGTACCTATGAGAGGAACGTTTAAGGTTGAATGGAAGTCATGAGGGAAGTTTGGATTAGAATAGATGAAGGCTTACCAAAAAATGTTAGAAATAGTTTACTTGATTTAGCATGTCAGATATGCGACGTTGTATATGTTGACGATCAGATCATAGAAGAAGTTGAAAAGGACAAAGCAAGGATAGCGTCCCATTCTAGCGATTGCGACATAAGGGTTCTCGAATCTTTTGATGAAAAAAGACTAACGGAATTAAAGAATGCCGGCAAAATCGTCGCCGTGAAAGTTACCGTCAGAAATAAGGGAGACGAGGAACTCGCTGTAAAAGCAGCAAATCTTTCAGCTGATTATATAATCATCCAATGCCCAAATTGGAAGGTTATACCTCTAGAGAACCTTATAGCAAACATAAAAGGTAAAAGTAAAATTTTAGCCGAGGTTTCTTCAGCAGAAGAGGCTAAACTAGCGCTTGAAACCCTTGAATTAGGCGCGGATGGGGTTGTAATAAAAACTCTCGATTCAAACGAACTTACGAAAACAGCCTATTTGGTTAAGCGGCAAATCCCAAAAATCAGGTTGACACCGGTTAAAATAGTTGAAGTTAAGCAGATAGGATCAGGGGCAAGGGCATGCATAGACACATGCGATCTCATGAGGGAGGGGGAAGGTCTCTTGGTAGGATGCCAGTCCGCATGCTTGTTCCTTGTGGAAGCAGAGGTTCACGAAAATCCTTTTGTTCAGCCACGACCCTTCAGGGTTAACGCTGGACCAATATCCCTATACACGCTATGTTCGCCTGACAAGACGAGGTATCTCTCGGAGTTAAAAGCAGGGGATGAGGTGATGATAGTTGACAGAAGTGGAAAAGCCAGATTCACAAACATTGGCAGAGTTAAAATTGAATGGAGACCACTTCTGCTGATCGAGGCCGAGCATGAAAGGAAAAAATTCAAAACAATAGTTCAAAATGCGGAAACCATCAGGCTTGTAACTGAAAAAGGTTCAATATCAGTTGCCGAGCTGAAGCCGGGAAATGAGGTTCTAGCATACATTTCTGAGGGAGGGAGACACTTCGGAACTCTTGTCAAGGAAGAAATGGTGGTTGAAGTTTGACCCCAAAAATCTGCGTCTCCATAATGCCCAAAAACGTTGAAGAGGCGCTGAACCTTATTGAGAAAGCTGAAAAGCATAGGGCGGATTTTATCGAAGTGCGGCTTGACCGCCTTTGCAGGGATGAAAAATTAAGGGATATTACAGGATGCACCGAAATTCCATTGATTGCAACAAATAGGCCTCAAAACTGTGGCGGAAAATTTTCGGGAACAGAATCTGAAAGGCGACAAGTATTGCTTAATGCAGCTCGAAGCAATTTCGAATATGTTGACATTGAATTGGATGCGGAGGGTTTAGACAGCTTTTTAAAGGAGTTACAGCAGACCAACGTAAAATTGATCATATCATTCCATGATTTTCAAAAAACACCCGAAACAGCCGCATTGCAAAAGGTCCTGTGGGAAGAAATTGCAAAGGGGGCGGACATATGCAAGATTGTAACTACAGCTAAAACTCTTATGGATAACTTAACCTTACTAAATTTTCTTTTAAGTTCATGTGAGAACGCCGAAATTGTATGTTTTGCCATGGGACCATTGGGCAAGCCATCAAGGCTATTGTCACCTATTTTTGGAGGCTTTTTTACAATTGCTTCATTGGAAGCTGGAGGAGAAACTGCTCCCGGCCAAATGACGATTGAAGAGCTAAAAACGGCATATAGGATTTTAGGAGTCATTTAAATGGAGATCTCCGGGAGAACACAAGTTTTTTGTCTTATAGGTGACCCCGTAGAACATTCGCTTAGCCCAACAATACATAACGCTGCTTTTAAACACCTAAACCTTAACGCGGTTTATGTTGCTTTCAAGGTTAAAAGCGATGAATTGGAAAACGCGATAAGGGGTATTCGAGGCCTTGGTATAAGGGGCATAAACGTAACAATGCCCCATAAGAGTACAATTATTAACCATCTAGATGAGGTAGATCAGACGGCCAAATTTGTCGGTGCAGTGAACACTTTGCTAAATGATAATGGGAAGCTTATAGGCTTTAATACTGACGGGATCGGCGCTTTAAGGGCTTTAAAAGAAAACCAAGCATATCCGGAAGGCAAAAAAATTCTGCTTCTTGGAGCCGGAGGTGCAGCCAGAGCCATAGCTTTCCAGCTGGCACAGGTGGCTGAAGAGCTTAGGATCCTAAACAGGAATGGAGAAAAAGCAAGGCAGCTCGCAAACTTGCTCCGAAAGGAGTTGGGCAGAAACATTGTGGGAAATCAACTATCACCTATACTTATTGAAAAGTGGCTGAAGGATGCGGACATACTTGTGAACTGCACGTCTGTAGGCATGCACCCTAACGCTGATCAAACCCTAATCAAACGCGAGTGGCTAAGAGATGAATTAACCGTAATGGACATTGTCTATGACCCAATAGAAACAAGGCTGATAAGAGATTCGAAAGACGCTGGAGCTAAGGTGATACATGGAACAGAAATGCTTCTCTTTCAAGGTGCAGCTTCATTTGAAATCTGGTGGGGACGCCCGGCACCAATAGAAGTGATGAGAAACGCCATATTGAAAAAGATCCGTGAAAGGGAGAAATCGCTTTGACTGGCCAGGCAACTGCAATAAGCTTTGGAGCCGCCACCATAGTGAACGCTATAGCCACAGGTAAAGGGGCAGCTTTTGGTGTTGATCTCTGGACCAAGGCTGAAGTTAGACTGACTAACGAGCCAGGAGTAATTGAAGGCCAAATTACCTCAGACCCAAACGAAAGCACAGTGCTTATCGAAAAAGTCGTTAAAAGGGTTCTTCAACACTTTGGACTTGCCGGAAAATTTGGGGCTAAAGTTAAAACATGGTCAAACATACCGATAGCTAGAGGTCTAAAGAGTAGTAGCGCCGCAGCCAACGCAATAGCCCTAGCTACGGTAGCAGCTTTAGGAAAGAAGCTTGACGACTTGACTATTGTTAAGTTGGGAGTTGACGGCGCCCTAGATGCGAAAGTAACCATCACGGGGGCTTTTGACGACGCTTGCGCCTCCTACTTTGGGGGAGCAGTAGTCACGGACAACATTAAAAGAAGAATTGTAAAGCGGGTTGAGATGCCCAAAAACCTAAATGTTCTGTTCCACATTCCAGATAGGAAAGCTTACACCATAAATACTGATGTCCAAAAAGTGAAGGCTGTAGCTCCGCTTGTCAAAATTGCATATAAGGAAGCATTGAAGGGAAATTTCTGGCAGGCTTTAACCCTTAATGGCCTAGCCTATTCGCTGGCTTTAGGTTATAACCCATCGCTGGTTATGGATGCATTAATGGCTGGAGCTTTATCAGCGGGATTATGCGGTAAGGGTCCAGCGGTGACTGTTGTTATTCCAGGGGACAAAGTTGAATCAGTTAAGGAAGCCTTGGCAAAATATGAGGGGAAAATCCTGCAAGCTAAGGTTAATCATGAAAAGGCTAAGGTTTTAGGTTGAGCCACTATGGCCGATGTCATAGTTAGGAAAACTGAAAAACTTATGGGCGAAATCGAAGCACCAGCATCAAAATCCTACACCCACAGAATGCTGGTTGCAGCCCTGCTTTCCAACGGCATGTCAAGGATAACGAAACCACTAATCTCAGAAGACACCTTAGCAACACTGCACGCAATAGAATCCTTTGGAGCTCAAGTCGAAAAATACCATGACGTCTGGAGGGTTAAGGGGAGATTCCCACTTAAAACTTCAGAGAGGCCCATAGACTGTAGAGAATCTGGAGCTACACTACGTTTTATGGTGCCAATTGCTGCCTTGGCTCCTGGGAACACGACATTCGTTATGAAGCCATCCCTCGGCAGGAGACCAATAACTCCACTTCTTCAAAGCCTCGAACAGCTGGGAGCCAAAACTTTCTACAAAGCTGACGATAATCCCACGATTACGGTTCAAGGTGGAGGCATCCGCGGGGGTAAAACAACCCTACATGGCGACATTAGCTCTCAATTCATTTCCGGGCTGTTGTTTGCATGTCCACTTGCACAAGGTGATACAGAAATACGTGTCGTAACTCCTGTTGAATCAAAAAGTTACATTGAAATGACGCTTGAAATTCTCAGCAAGCATGCCATCAGGATATTAAGGTCGGAGGATTTCAGCCACATTTATGTCCCTGGAAAACAAGCATACAAACCCTTCGACCATATTGTTCCAGGAGACTTCTCCTCCGCAGCTTACATTTTAGCCGCTGCGGCTATAACACGCTCAAAGGTGAGAATTAGAAACCTGGACCCAAACACAACGCAAGGAGATAAGGCCATTCTTGAAATCCTTAATCAGGCAGGCTCAAGGGTAACCATTAGTGACGGATTAGTTGAAGTTGAAGGAGACATAAGCCAAGCCATTGAAGTTGATGCATCGAACATTCCTGATCTCGTTCCAGCATGCGCGGCTATAGCTTGTTATGCCAGCGGTGTCTCCAGAATTTATAATGCTAAGAGATTAAGGTATAAGGAGTCCGACAGGTTAACGTCGCTGCACATGGAACTGAAGAAAATGGGCGCAGACATAGTCGCAGAGGAGGATAGCCTTATTATTAAAGGCCCCTGCAGCATGCATGGCGCAAACATAGATCCGCATAATGACCATAGAATAGCCATGGCTTGTACTGCTGCAGCCCTCGGCGCGAAGAGTGAAACCAGGATAATTAATGCTGAGTGTGTGAGAAAGTCTTATCCGACATTCTTTAGAGATTTAAGCTTGTTAGGAGCGAATATTATTGGCGGCGAACTCTATTGGTAAGGCCTTTGTTGTAACATGTTTCGGGGAAAGCCATGGCAGATGCGTAGGAACCGTGATTGATGGATGCCCGGCAGGGTTGCCGCTTTCGGAGAAGGATATCCAAGCAGAATTGGACAAAAGAATACCGCCTAAACCTGAAATAACCTCCGGAAGGATCGAGAAGGATACTGTGGAGATTCTATCAGGAGTTTTTGAGGGGTACACCACCGGGGCACCCATTTGCATGCTTGTGTGGAACAAGGAGGCTGAACCCTCTGAGTATGAAGCCATTAGGGACATGCCAAGACCTGGACATGCAGATTACGTAGCCCATGTTAAGTATGGAGGGTTCAACGATTATCGGGGCGGCGGGCGGTTTTCCGGCAGAATCACTGTAGCCTTTATAATGGCAGGAGCTGTTGCCAAAAAACTGTTAGAACTTTTCGGCGTTAAAGTTTTAGCTTATACGCTGGCTATGGGCGATATCCAAGTTAAGAGAACACTGACTGTGGAGGAGATTTTAGCAAAAACCTATCAAAGCCCCGTGAGATGCCCAGATCAAGAGTGCTCGGAGACTATGGAAAAGGCTATTCTGAAAGCTAAAAGCGAGGGCGACAGCTTAGGAGGGATAATTGAATGCCTAGCCTTAAACGTCCCAGTAGGGGTCGGTGAGCCAGTATTTGATGCTTTAGATGCAGACATAGCGAAGATTCTCTTCACGGTGCCAGCTGTGAAAGGTGTAGAATTTGGGGCAGGATTTAGAGCTGCCAAAATGCGTGGTTCAGAAAATAATGATGCATACGCCATACGGGATGGAAAAATTACGATGCTTACAAACAATGCTGGCGGAATTCTGGGCGGCATATCCAATGGTATGCCAATAATTGTGAGAGTTGCCATAAAGCCAACGCCCTCCATTGCAAGAGAACAGAGAACAGTAAACCTGACGAGAATGGAGGAAACCACACTAAAAATAAGGGGTAGACATGACCCCTGTATTGTTCCAAAAGCCGTTCCAACAATAGAATCAGCAGTGGCCATAGCGCTGTCTGATCACATGATCAGAGCAGGCATTATACCTAAAGTCTTAGGAAGAGGGAAGTAATTGGAGAAAGTTGCGGAGCTAAGGGAAAAAATAGACAGGATAGATGAAGAAATCCTCCTTCTATTAAAAAGGAGAAACGAAATCTCCAAAATCATTGGCAACATCAAACAGGAGCATGGAATGCTAATAAGAGATCCGAAAAGAGAGGACGAAAAGTACAATCACGTTCTCAAAAAAGCAACTGAGCTTGGACTTAATCCGGAGGAGATTAAGAAAATATATCAAATAATAATTGCCATGAGTGTAAAAGCGCAGGAAAGCGTCTATACAAATAGAAATATTTAGAAAGCAATATTGTTTCAAAAATTATGCATTAAAACTGGTTTAAGATTGAGTGACAACCTGAAGGTTGATGAGAATGCTATACGAATTAAATGAGAAGGTAATAAGGCTCGAACAAGAAGGAAAAAGAATAATAAAATTTAATCTCGGAGACCCGGATCAGCAAACACCCCCTGAAATAATTGAAGCTGCTTATAAAGCCATGAAAAATGGGAAGACAAAATATTCTTCATCGGCAGGCGAAATAGAGCTAAGAGAAGCCTTAGCAGACATTCATGGAGTTTCGGAAGATAACATAGTGATAACTCCAGGTTCGAAGTGGGCTATTTTTGCGGTCATGTACTTGCTACTGAAAAAAGGAGAAAACGTGATTATTCCCACTCCTCATTGGACAGCTTACGACCTAACAGCAAGAAGTTTAGGGGTTGAAACAAGACTTTTAAAAACGAAGCTTGAGTCGGAGTGGACTGTAGACCTTGAAAAGTTGAAGTCGCTTATTGACGAGAAAACCCGGCTGATTATACTCAATAATCCAAATAATCCCACAAGCAAGGTTATGGGTGAGAAAACCGTTGAGGAAATTGTTAACATAGCAGATGACAAAGGCATAAAAATATTGTCTGATGAGGTTTACGCTGACATAAGTTTTGTGAGAACTAAGAGCATTCTAGAATGCAGCAGCAACCATATAGTAATTAAGAGTTTCTCCAAAACCTTCGCGATGACAGGTTGGAGGATAGGTTACGCCATAGCTGATAAGGAGTTAATAGAGAAAATTGTAAAGTTAAACCAGATAACATTTACGAATGTTCCGGTTTTCATTCAAGAAGCAGCTTTAAAGGCCTTGGAGCTTAGGAATGAGATAATTAAGAGAATACGAGGGGAATACAAAGAGAGAGCAGACGCGGCCTGTAAACTTTTCTCTGACACTAAATTGAAATTTACAAAGCCAGATGCACCGTTTTATCTCTTCCCAAAATGTGATGGGCTAGACTCCGAAAAGTTTGCCTTTGAACTGCTGGACAAGGGAGTTGCTGTAGCTCCGGGAACAGCCTTTGGAGACTATCGAGAACACTTCAGAATAGCCCTGACGGTCCCTGATGATGAAGTAATGCTGGGACTAAAAATAATAGCTGAGGCATTTAGATGAAAATAGCCATTATAGGCGCTGGGAGGATGGGCAAATGGTTTGCAAAGTTCTTTTTAGAACAGGGTTTTTCCGTGATTGTTTCGGACAAAGACCCTGAAAAACTAGCGAAAATAGCTGAGGAATTAAATAATATTAAGATCACAAGCAATATAGAGGCTGTTCAAAGCGCAGATAGAATTCTAATATGCGTGCCCATTGACAATTTTGAGGATGTTGTAAGCGAAATTCAACCATACATCCGCCGAAACCATGAGATAATGGATATCTGCTCTGTAAAAGAAAGGCCTGTAGAATTAATGCATAAGTACATAAAAACGGGGACGATCTTGGGCATGCATCCTATGTTTGGACCAGGCGTCAAAAGCATCAAAAATCAGAATTTTATTTTAACACCAACTAACGCCAAAGAGGAGATGCTTGCAAAGAGTTTTGGAGAATGGCTAAAAAGTAAAGGCGCAAGGGTTTACTTCATGACGCCGAAAGAGCATGATGAACTAATGTCAATTGTACTCGGTCTTCCATACTTTTTAAGCTATGTTACCTGCGATACTCTAATTAGCTGCGGAAAATTCTCTGAAGCAAAAAAGGCCGCTGGCCCCAGCTACAAGCTTTTATTAACTCTTGTTGAGGCTTTAGTCTCTGAAGAGGCTGAATTTGCAGCAAGCCTACAAATGAGTCTTCCAAAAGTGGACGAAGTTGCTGACCTGTTTTTAGAAAAAGTTAAAGAATGGCTGGAGGTTATAAAGCGGAAGGATAAAATGGCTTTTATCGGTAGGGTCAAATATTTTAAAGGCGAACTGGCGAAATCTGATCCAGATTATTCTAGAACTTATGAAATTATGTATAAGATACTTGAAGCAATCAAAAGTTAAAATTAGAATCTTCCACAGAAGCAGCTTTATATGAACCAAGGATTTTCAAGAATGTTGTTTTGCTCTTTATAGCCTCTAAAGCCTCCTGACATCTCTTTTCAGTTCTGTGGCCCTCAAAGTCTAAGTAGAAATTGTATTCCCAAGGGGTTTTCTTCGTTGGTCTTGACTCTATCTTTGTCAGGTTTATGTTCCTTGTAGCAAATTCCCCCAGTACACTATATAATGCGCCTGGATAAGATTTTATGGAGAAGATTATAGAAGTTTTATCTTTTCCCGTGAAGGGAGCATCACTTTTTGATAGGACAAAGAAGCGCGTATAATTATTTGGAGAATCTCCTATATCCTGGGCAATAACACTCATTCCATAAATTCTTGCAGCCCTCTCGCTGGCTATAGCCCCCGTGTCCCTTAGACCCTCCTCTTTTATCATTTTTACACTCCCAGCAGTATCATATGTTGGGATAACCCTGAAATTCAGCCTTTCAAGAAATCTCCTACATTGAGCTAAGGCTTGTGGATGGGAGTATACTGTTTTTATGTCCTTTAGTTCTGTTCCAGGATGAGATATTAGACAGTGGACAATCTTAATTATTACCTCACCGCAGACCTTCAGGTCGTGGATTAGGAAAAGATCGTATGTTTGGTTTACGCTTCCCTCTAAAGAATTTTCCACTGGAACAACGCCATAATCCACTTCGCCAGTTTCAACACTCTTAAAGACATCAGAGAGATCTCTGCATGGTTTTATCTCAACAGACGGGCTGAAGTATGTGTAAACTGCAATTTCGCTATAGGCACCTACTTCCCCTTGAAAGGCAACACGCATATCCTTACTTCCCCGACGCCCGCCTTAATAGACATCTATTTATTCCTTCAATCATGGCTTCCACACTTGCTCTGACGATATCCTCATTCACTCCCCTGGCAGACACGATGTTTCCATATTTATCTTCAACCTTTACCATTACTTCGGCCACCGCGTCTGAACCGCCTGTCAGCGCCTCAAGGCGGTATTCACGTAACTTTACGTCTGCTAGGCTTCCTATGATTTTTTGTATGGCCTTTATCGCGGCATCCACGGGTCCTACCCCTGTCTCCGCAGCCAGATACTCCTTACCATCCACCACGAGTTTAACTGAGGCCATTGGAACAATGTTCATTCCAGTTACCACGGCTAAATCCTTCAGTAAAACAATCTTCTTATCTTGAACAATTTCACCCATAACTGCCCTTGCTATGGCCAACAAGTCAGCGTCAGTCACAACTTTGCCCTTGTCGCCTAGCTCTTTCACCCTTCTTACAATGGTCTTAAGCTGTTCTTTGTCGGGGTATATCCCTGACTCCTCAAGCTGTGCTTTTATGCCATGTTTTCCGGCAAGCTTACCTGCTTCAAGCCTTCTTTTCTGCCCTACAAGTTCAGGATTTATAGGCTCAAAGGTTTGCGGCTCAACAACTACTCCCCGAGTGTGCACGCCAGATTTATGAGAAAAAGCATTTTCACCCACAATTGCCTTGTTAGGCGGTATTGGTATTCCCGTGAGCCTTGAAACAAGCTTAGAGGTGCTGTAAAGTAAGCGTGTATTGATCCTAGTTTCATATTTATACAAGGCTTGAAGGGACATTACGACCTCTTCTAGAGAGGCATTCCCAGCCCTTTCGCCTATTCCATTCACGGTAACATGAACTTGGGTAGCGCCAGCTTCAACGGCAGCCAAGGAATTAGCAACGGCCATCCCGAAGTCGTCGTGGCAATGAACGCTTATTGGAACGTGTACTAAATCTTTTATCTCCGCTATGAGTTTCTTCATGGCTGTAGGAAACATAACTCCAACCGTGTCGGGAATATTAATTCTATCGGCTCCTGCGTCTTCGGCGGCCTTGCATAGCCTTTTTAGGAAATCGAGGTTCGCTCTCGTTGCATCCATTGGCGAGAACTCGCATATAAAACCATGATCTTTTATATACTGAACGGCGTCAATGGCGGCTTGAATTACCTGTTCATGGGTCATATTTAGGGCATGCTTGATTTGAACATCAGAAGCTGAAACAAAAGTGTGCACAGAATCTACATCGCATTGAATTGCAGCGTCTATATCCTCGCGTATGGTCCTTGCGAGGGCGCATATTTCGGCCTTCAGCCCCGCTTTAGCTATTTCCTTTACCGCAGCCTTTTCACCCTCTGAAGACATTGGGGAACCGGCTTCAATGGCATCTACTCCCAGCACATCAAGCTGGCGGGCGATCTCAAGTTTCTCCTCTATACTTAGAGACACACCTGGCGTTTGCTCTCCATCTCGAAGGGTTGTATCAAAAATGCGTATGTACGTCATTAAACTCATACCCCTTTAAAGCAGCTTTTTAGCTTGCATTCTAAGGATTTCCTCAGCTATGGCTTCACCCATCTCGATAGTTGTGGCCTTACCGCCGAAATCTGGAACCACCTTATCGGAATGCAAAGTCTTAACAACAGCATCTTCAACAGCTTTAGCGGATAATATACATCTCGGATCATTGTATCTTTCGCCCAACCATTCAAGCATCATTTTAGCCGCCAGTATCATGGAGCAAGGATTTGCGGTTTGCTTTCCGGCTCTTGTAGGGGCGGAACCATGAATAGGTTCAAAGATTGCATAGTTGTCGCCTATATTTGCTCCTGGGGCCATACCCAGCCCTCCAACAAGTTGGGCAGCCTCATCTGAGAGAATGTCGCCGAACATGTTAGTGGTCACTATCACATCGTAGTCTTGCGGGGACTTTATCAAGCGCATTGAAGCTGCGTCTACGTATTGCTCCTCAAAGGTTATGTCAGGATATTGTTTTGCCACCTCCCTACACACAGCTGCAAAGAGGCCGCATGTTAAACGCATAACATTCGCCTTATGAATTGCCGTCACTTTCTTCTTCTTGTTTCGTCTCCTACAAATCTCAAAAGCCATTCTAGCGATACGCTCCGACCCCCTTCTGGTTATTACACGTAAACAGATAGCTGTATTCCCATCAAGAGAAAACTCTAATCCTCTGTAAACATCTTCGGTATTCTCTCTTACAAATACAAAGTCTATGTCCGGTCTGATGGAGTAGGCGGGCAAATAAGCCTTTATGGGGCGTATATTTGCGTAAAGATCAAACATTAACCTTAATTTAACTATGACATCAGCAGCAGTTTCACCCACGGGACCCTTTAAACATGCATGAGAGTTCTTTATCGCTTGCATGGTTTCATCTGGGAGGGCGACGCCTCTTTTTTTGAAGCACTCATCCCCCGCTTCTGCTTGAACGATGTCAAGTTTTAAATTAGCCTTTTCTTGAACGGCATCTAAAACTTTCAAAGTCGCGTCTGTTAACTCCGGGCCTATACCATCGCCTGGGATAACAACTATCTTATAAGAGCTCATCTTCCGCTTAGCCGCCTCCTTAGATTTTCTATTAAACCTCCATCACGTAGGATCTCCATAATAAACGGCGGAAATTTAGGGAATGAAAAGATAGCATTTCTTGTCTTGTTTTGGATTAATCCTTCTTCCAAATTCACCACCAATTCATCGCCATCATCAGCAATATTTGGGGCATCGCACTCTACAACGGGCAAGCCTATGTTTATTGCGTTTCTATAGAAAATTCTTGCCAAAGACAATGCAATCACACATTTAACACCTGCATGTTTTAACGCCAATGGAGCGTGCTCCCGGCTTGAACCACATCCAAAATTGTGGCCGGCTACTAGTATCACTCCATTCTTAGCCCTTGAATAGAAGTTTGGATCCAAGCCCTCCATTGCATGACGGGCAAGCTCTTCTGGATTAAGTAAAACCAAGTATTTCGCTGGAATTATGACGTCTGTGTCAATGTTGTCGCCGAACTTAACAGTTTTTCCTGAAATTATCATGTATTAAACCTCCAGTTTCCTTGGGTCAGTAATCTTACCAGTTATAGCTGAGGCTGCGACAGTGGCTGGTGAGGCCAAGTAAATCTTAGCCTTTGCACTACCCATTCTTCCAATGAAGTTCCTATTTGAGGAGCTTATGCATATTTCATCAGAGGCTAGTATGCCCAAGTGTCCTCCAAGACAAGGACCACATGTTGGATTACATACCACAGCTCCCGATTCTACAAAAATTTCAATAAGGCCTTCTCTTAGGGCTTGCTGGTAAATAGTTCTGGAGGCAGGTATTACAAGAAGTCGTGTACCTCTCTTGACTTTTCGTCCCTTTAGAATTTGCGCCGCTAAACGTAAATCCTCAATGCGCCCGTTGGTACACGAGCCAATAAATGCTTGATTAACTTCGATGCCTTCGACATCGTTCACGCTTTTAACATTATCCACAGAGTTGGGACAAGCAACATGAGGCCCAAGACTAGTAACATCTATATTCATTATCTTTTCGTAGGAGGCGTCAGGGTCGCTTCTTAGGAATTCTGTATGCTTTAGCCCTAAATATTCTAATGTTATTTCATCGGGTGCGATTATTCCATTTTTAGCACCCATCTCCACGGCCATATTGCAAATAGTCATTCTTCCGTCGATGCTCATTTTTTGAATCGTTGGACCTGCAAATTCTATGCTTTTATATGTTGCCCCATTAGCACCAATTTTTCCGATTATATAAAGAATCAGATCCTTCGGTGTCACAAATTTCTGGAAATCGCCTACCACGTTTATTTTAATTGCCTCTGGAACCTTGAGCCATATTTTCCCAGTGGCAAAAACAGCTGCTGCTTCGGTGGAGCCTATGCCCGTTGCAAAGGCGCCTAGGGCTCCATAAGTGCATGTATGAGAGTCCGCCCCGACTATTAGATTACCGGGTTTCACGTAGCCCTTCTCAACCATGATTTGGTGGCAAATTCCCTCCCCTACATCATAAAATCCTTCTATTCCCTGCTCCTTGGCAAATATTCGCAAAATTTTATGAAGTTCCGCGGCTTTCTCGGAGTTTGCGGGGGCTAAATGGTCGAGGATAATAGCTATTTTACTTGCGTCCCACACCTTTTTTACGCCAATTTTCCTAAAAGCTTCAACTGCAAGCGGTCCTGTTAGATCGTTAACCATAACAGAATCTACTTTAGCTTCCACGATTTCCCTTGGGTATACAATCTCCCTGCCTGAGGCTTTAGCCAAAATTTTTTCGGTGATGTTCACAGCGCAAACCACGCTGAAATGTAAATGTTATCTTTCAATGCCAGCCATTTTTCTTATAAATCTACCCACTTTTTCAATTTGATGTTCCTCAATATTCTTCATCAGGGAATCCAAAACTTCCCTCGCATTGGCGCTTTTTGCCATCCATTCTTTGGCAAATTCACCACTCTGAACATCTTTGACGACTTTTTTCATGTTGTTTTTAACATGCTCGTCGATTACTTTTGGACCAACCGTTAATCCGCCATACTTTGCAGTGTCTGAAACAGCTTTTAGCATTCCAACGAAGCCCTTCTGGTATATTAGATCCATTATCAGCTTAGCTTCATTGCATACTTCGAAATAGGCAAGTTCAGGTTGATATCCAGCCTCAACAAGCACCTCGAAGCCCTTCTTAATTAATTCTATCAATCCTCCGACCAAAACGGCCTGTTCGCCGACTAGATCAGTTTCGGTTTCCTCCTTAAAGGTCGTCTCTAACACTCCGGCTCTAGTACATCCAAGACTCTTTGCAATTGCCAACGCTGTATCCAACGCTTTTCCAGATGCGTTTTGATGGACAGCCACAAGGGCGGGAACGCCAAAACCTTCAAGGTATGTTTCACGAAGTCTTGGTCCAGGGGACTTTGGGGCAACCATTATGACATCAACATGGGGCGGAGGAACTATTTGCTTGAAGTGAATGTTAAAGCCGTGGGAGAAGCATAGGGACTTCTTATTAATCATGTAGGGAGCTATCTGACTGTTATAAACCGTTGGTTGCTCTAAATCTGGAATCAGCATATGCACTATGTCAGCTTTTTGAGCGGCCACCGATATTGGATATACTTCAAAGCCGTCTTTAACAGCCAAATCCCATGATTTGCCGCCTGGTCTCAACCCAATTATGACTTTAACACCTGAGTCTCGCATGTTCTGAGCTTGAGCTTTTCCTTGGCTGCCATAACCGATTACAGCGATGACTTTGCCTTCTAAGGGCTTTAAGGTTACATCGGCATCATAATATACTTTCACCATTCTTCCGCACCTCATTCTATACCGTTAATTTTTATCGATTGGGGACCCCTTGACAGGGCAACTATCCCCGTTCTGGCAAGTTCCTTTAAACCAAAGGATTGCATCAGATTGATAAACGCATCTATTTTGTTAGGGTCGCCTGTGATCTCCACTGTTAAAGTTTCATGAGAAGCGTCTACGATATGACCTCTAAATATGTCCACGTAATGGAGTACATCAGCCCTAACTTTTGAATCTGGAACATTAATTTTTACTAAGGCCAATTCCCTACCCACCGTGTTTGCTGGATCCAAGATACTAACTTTCACAACATCTATGAGCTTCTTAAGTTGTTTTACAAGCTGTTCAACGGTCTTATCATCACCTTTTATGGTTATGGTCATTCTAGCAAGTTCTCCATTGATGGGCCCAACGGTTATGCTGTCGATGTTAAAATTTCTCCTACGGAACATGTTTGAAACACTGTAAAGCACACCTGGCCTATTTTCGACTATGGCCGCTATTATGTGGCTTTTTTCTTCACCCATATAATCACCCTATCAGCATTTCATTTAATCCCCTCTCCGGAGGAACCATTGGAAGAACGTCCTCCTCAGGCGACACTGGCACATCTATAACAGTGGTTACGTCGCTTTTCATGGCAGCTTTAACAGCCTTCTTAAAATCCTCAAGGCTGGCAACCCTAATGCCCTGGGCACCATAAGCCTCCGCAAGTTTAACAAAATCTGGAACCCGCCCAAGCTTAACCGCAATATATCGCCTACCATAAAAAAGTCTCTGCCACTGAGCAACCATCCCAAGCACCGAGTTATTTAAAATTATGACAATAACGGGTATTTCCTCCTCCACGGAACATGCTAACTCCTGCTCAGTCATTATGAAACTACCATCTCCGGCAATATCCACCACTATCCTATCCGGGCACGCAACCTTAGCGCCAAGCGCCGCAGGAAAACCAAAACCCATCGTGCCTAATCCACCGGAAGTGATGTATGTCCTCGGTCTAATCACTTGAAAGTGAAGTGCAGCCCACATTTGATTTTGGCCAACTTCGGTAGTTATTATAGCATCTTCTGGAAGTAGTTCTCTAAGAGTTCTCAACAAAACTTTTGGGCTTAAATCGGCGTTGCTGACGAAGTTTTTGGCAAATGTTTCCTTTACTTCCTTAATCCTCTTAACCCATGGCGTCTCAGTTTTTTGGGTTCTCAGATTCTCAGTTAACGCCATATGAATTGCCTTTAACGCTTTTTTGGCGTCGGCAACTATCGGCACGTCAGGTTCTATATTCTTACTTATTTCAGCAGGATCTATGTCTACGTGGATTATTTTTGCGTCCTTACAAAAAGTGTCAAGTCTACCAGTGCTTCTATCAGCAAACCTCGTACCTACGGCAAGCAGGACGTCAGCCTCTAAAATTAGCTTGTTCGCAACAGGATTTCCATGCATCCCGATATGTCCCATCGCCAACGGATGATTTTCTGGGAAGCAGCCCTTGCCCATCAACGTGGTTGCAACGGGGGCCTGTATAAACTCGGCTAACTCAAGAAGCTCCTGGAAGGCACCGGAAATTGTAATTCCACCACCAGCCAAAATCACAGGCCTTTCAGCATTTAAAAGCAGTTCCGCAGCCTTCTTAACTTGAAGGGGATGCGGATCCGTCACGTACTTATAACCTCTAATCTTAAGCATACTTGAAAAGTCCATTTCCGCCGTATCCATTTGAACATCTTTTGGCAGATCCAATAGAACAGGCCCAGGTCTGCCGGTAGTTGCTATGTAGAAGGCCGTTTTAATGGCCTTCGGAATTTCAGCAGCGCTTCTGACCTGATAATTGAATTTTGTTATCGGCGTCGTTATCCCAATTATGTCTGCTTCTTGAAAAGCGTCCTTCCCTATCATGTAGGAAGAGCTTGCGCTACGGGTGCTTACCTGCCCAGTTAACGCTATAATTGGGGAGGAATCCATGTAGGCATTAGCGATTCCGGTAACAAGGTTTGTGGCGCCTGGACCTGAAGTCGCCATGCAAACCCCTGGCCTGCCAGTAACGCGGGCATAACCATCTGCTGCGTGAGCAGCGCATTGCTCATGCCTCGACAGGATATGCCTTATATCCGAATCGTATAGGGCGTCGTAAGTGGGCATTATTGCCCCGCCGATGATACCGAATATCACCTTAACGCCTTGCTGTCTCAAAGACTCTACGAGAGCCCGGGCACCTGACATTTTAGTCATCTAGCTATCTCCTCCATTTTGTAGCTAAAACAACATAATTCAGGAAGATTTGATGAGAATCGGGAGATATTGTGGATTCCTTGGATCCTTTGCAAAATCCAAGGCATTTTATACTTGGAGGAAGCGATCCCTCATCTCTATACCTCGTCGAACGACTGCTACGCATTGGAGTTTCATATTTAAAAAGTTTTCGGTCTACTAATCAGTAAACAGTCTCGTAGCGCTGCCATTCAATCAACCTTTCATCGAATTTTTATTAACTGCCATGAGGGTGTTCATACCAGCGAGCATAGCCTCCACACTAGCCATAACTATGTCTTCTCTAACACCCATCGCAGTAACAATTCTATCACCCTTCCTTAAGCGCACAAAAACTTCAACCATAGCATCCGTGCCTCCAGTTATTGCCTTAACACTGTAGTGCTCTAATACTATGGGCTCCACCTCTGAAATAGCGCTTTTCACAGCATTAATTGCGGCATCAACAGGACCCACTCCTATTCCAGTCCCTATGACATGCTTTTCATTAATTTTCAACCTGACCGAAGCGGTGGGCGTCACCTTATTACCCGTAACAACAGTTATCTCTTCCAGGCGTATTGGCTTAACACTCTTTAAGCCCATAACTTCCTCAGCTATTCCCAACAAGTCTGCATCGGTTATTCTTTTCCCCCTATCACCAAGCTCCTTAACTTGGCGGAATATTCGTTCAAGCTGTTCTGGACTTGGATGTAAGCCCAAATCCTCGAGAACCGCCTTTACTCCATGAGTACCAGCATGCTTTCCTACAACCACCCTTCTCATAGCGCCCACAAGTTCTGGTGAAATTGGCTCATACGTTAATGGGTAAGATAATACGCCATGCGCATGAATCCCTGATTCATGGGCGAAGGCATTTTCGCCGACGATCGCCTTATTGGGCTGCGGGAAAATACCGGTCAACCGGGAAACCAGCCGTGATGTGCTGTACAGGAGTTCTGTTTTTATTTTTATTTTTACATTATAGAGCATTTTTAGGGCCATGACGATCTCTTCAAGTGAGGCGTTTCCAGCCCTTTCGCCCAATCCGTTAATGGTTGCATGGACTTGATTAGCGCCGGCCATTAAGGCTGCAATCGAGTTCGCCACAGCCATTCCGAAGTCATTATGGCAGTGGGCGCTAATTGTCACGTTAGGAAATTCCTTTCTTATATCTGAGAACAGCTGGTATGCTCTTTCAGCAGTTAAAATTCCAACAGTGTCACATACGCAGATCCTGTCGGCACCTGCTGATAGTCCTACATTAAAAACTTGCTTTAGAAATTGTGTATCTGACCTTGTAGCGTCTTCAGCGGACAGCTCCACGATCAGCCCGTGATCCTTAGCATATTCTACACATTCCTCTGCGGCTTTTAACACATCTTCCCTTGTCTTCTTAAGTTTATACTGGACGTGTATGTCGGATGTGGGTATAACAAGGTGTATGCTATCAGCTTCGCTCTCTATCACAGCATCAATATCGGACTTTACACCCCTAGAGCAGCTGCAAATTTCCGCTTTTAATCCTTCCTTGGCGATTCTTTGGATAGCCGTCATCTCGCCATTGGAGACTGCAGCAAAGCCAGCCTCTATGACATCGACTCCAAGCTCGTCCAACTGCTTAGCAATCAAAAGTTTACTTTCAGGGGTTAATGAAACTCCGGGGGTCTGTTCGCCGTCTCTGAGGGTGGTGTCTAGAAATCTCACATACTCTGGGAAGTTATTTAATAAAGCGATACCCCATGTTGATTCCTCTGGATGTAGCATCTCATTACAATAAATTAAATATAAAGCTTTTGGTTTCCTATCTGGTACAGATTCTGAGAGAGGCGAAAAACTTGAGAAGCGATGAAATAAAACGCGGGATAGAGAGAGCACCCCATAGGTCATTGCTTAAAGCGCTCGGCTTAACTGATGAGGAAATAAACAGACCATTCATTGGAATCGCGAATAGCTACACAACAATAGTTCCGGGGCATGTACATCTAAATAAGGTTGCAGAGGCGGTTAAAGCGGGCATCATAGCGGCAGGCGGGGTACCATTTGAATTCAACACCATCGCTGTTTGCGATGGAATAGCAATGAATCACATTGGAATGCGGTACTCACTACCATCCAGGGAGATTATTGCTGATTCGGTTGAAATAATGGCCGAAGCCCATAGATTTGATGGACTGGTCCTCATTTCAAACTGTGATAAAATAACTCCGGGTATGCTTATGGCTGCTGCTAGACTGAATATACCCGCAATCCTGGTGACTGGAGGGCCTATGCTCTCCGGGATTGTTGATGGAAAACGCGTTGGCTTTGCCTCTGTTTATGAGGCGGTAGGAGGGGTGTTAGCAGGAAGAATAACCCAAGGGGAGCTGAAAAAACTTGAGGATAATGCATGTCCAGGATGTGGATCCTGTAACGGCATGTTCACCGCAAATACAATGGCATGTGTGGCTGAAGCGCTAGGCATGACGCTGCCCTATTGTGCAACCGCCCCGGCTGTAAGCGCCGCAAGGTTGAGGATAGCCAAAGAATCCGGAAAAAGGGTTGTGGAAATGGTTAAAAGCGACTTAAAGCCTTCAGATGTGCTTACGCTGAAGGCTTTTGAAAATGCTATCATGGTGGACATGGCCTTAGGGGGTTCAACAAACACCGTTTTACATTTGACAGCCATAGCCAAGGAGGCGGGAGCAACATTGCCGCTAACAATGTTTGATGAATTGAGCAGGCGGACACCACACCTATGTAATATGATACCAAGCGGACCCTACGCCGTTGAAGATTTAGATGCCGCCGGAGGGATACCCGCCCTAATGAAGGAGCTAAGCGTCATCCTGAATTTGGATGCCCTCACAGTATCAGGCAAAATTGTGAAAGATAACATTGAAAAAGCTGAGGTACTAAATAGGGCAGTCATCAGACCCATCAACGATCCTGTACATAAGGAGGGGGGAATAGCAGTATTAAAGGGAAACCTGGCTCCTGAAGGAGCTATTGTAAAGTCGGCAGCTGTCCCCGATAAAATGTTTTCTTTCAAGGGAGAAGCCAGAGTCTTTGATTCAGAAGAAGACGCCGTCAAAGCTTTGCGTGAAAGGAAAATACGCGAAGGTGAAGTGGTCGTTATTAGGTATGAGGGTCCTAAAGGGGGTCCAGGGATGCCAGAAATGCTTTCCCCAACAGCCATACTTGCGGGCATGGGTTTAAGCGAATCCGTAGCGCTGATTACTGACGGAAGATTCTCAGGGGCCACAAGAGGGCTTTGTGTAGGCCATATCTCTCCCGAAGCTGCAGAAGGCGGGCCTATAGCCATCCTTAAAGACGGAGACATTATATCAATCGAAATCCCGAAAAGAGAGATAAACGTGGAAATATCTAAAGATGAGTTTGAAAAACGTTTAAAAGTGTTTAAACCGAAAGAACCCAAGTTTAAGAGGGGTTATCTAGCCCGTTACTCATGGCTTGTGCAGTCGGCAGCAACCGGAGGCACGTTCAAGACGCCCTAAAATCTTCTTAACGCCCTAGTTAGAGAGCAAAGCGCTTGATAGATAAGTTTATAAGCAATTTAACTGCCTTTCTCTAGAACAGTGATTAAGATGAGGGGTTGCGTTCACAAGGAGCGATTGCCTTCATTAAAGGCTATAGAAAACTCCTTAAAGCTAAAGTAACTACGGGTTACTCGCGATCCCTTGATGCAACCCCAGAAAGAAAACTGAACGTTCCACGCCCAAGTGTCTTTGAGTTTGGAGGTGAAGATTTTTGGCTAAATTGAAGTTTGCCATACCAGCGGGTTCCCTGCAAGAATCAACCTTTAACCTCCTCGAGAGGGCTGGCTATAAAGTGTTCAGCCGAGAGAGAAGCTATAAGCCATCAATAAACGATCCAGAAATAGAGCTAAGACTTCTCAGGCCTCAAGAGATTCCAACACTGGTTGATGAAGGCATATATGACATTGGAATAACGGGCCTTGACTGGATCAAGGAAACAAATGCAGATGTGGAAAATCTCCAAAACCTCGAATATGGCAGAGTGAAAATTGTCCTAGCGGTACCCAAGGATTGGCATAACATAAACTCTCTTTCAGAACTATTGGAGAATTTTATAAATGAGGGTAGAAACGTCAGAATATCCGCTGAATATTTAAAAATCACAGCGGAATACATTAAAAACAACCCTACCTACCGCAAATTCTTCGGCACTGTAGAGCCAATTATAATAACCCCATGGTGGAGAATGGGAGAAAACCCGAAAGTCAGCATTTTCCTCTCCTTCGGCGCTACGGAAGCCAAACCGCCAGAGGTTGCTGACGCGATAATAGACGTCACTGAAACTGGAGTAAGCCTTGAACAGAACAATTTGAAGGCCATAGATACAGTAATGGTTTCCACAGCCTGTCTGATAGCGAATAAGAAATCATTGGAATCCCCTGATAAGCGGGAGAAAATCTATGACATTTTAACGTTACTAAAGGGGGTTGTCGATGGGGCGAAGAGGCTACATATATTCGTGAATGTTAAAAAGGAAAACCTGAAAAAACTGCTTGAGACATTGCCAGCATTAAAAAAGCCTACAATATCTCCATTATCCGACAAACAATGGTTTTCAGTTAACACTGTTGTTGAGAAAGACACTTTCTTAAAGATTCTGCCAACTATACGCAAACTTGCACAGGGCTTAGTTGTTTACGAGCCAAGACAAGTTATGGCATTAGACGAAGTTGGTTACAATGAAAAGAGCAAAAATTAGATCGTTAATGAAAATTGTTGACAAGACCGCTATTCCGGCGGAATTGGATAGAAGAGAAAATTCATCAGCAGAGATGACCAAGCTTGACGAGGATGTAAAGAAAATAGTCGAAGAGGTAAAAAAGCGGGGCGACGCTGCATTAATTGAGTTTACAAGAAAATTTGACAATGTATCATTACGCCAAGAAGACTTGAAAGTGAAGCAAAGAGAGATAGAGGATGCTTACCGAAATGTCGGCGAAAAGGAAGTTTCAGCGATAAAGGCAATGAAGGAACGAATAGAAAGTTTGGAAGGCCGAATTCTAGAAAAGATGACTACCGAAGTTCAAATAAACGGTATTAAAGTCAAATTTAGAATAGACCCAATTGAAAGCGTCGGTTGCTATGTTCCAGGGGGTATAGCCGCCTATCCCAGCACATTGGTAATGACTGCTACACCAGCCAAGCTGGCTTGTGTGCCAAGGGTTGTAGTTTGCTCTCCACCAAGAAACAATGGTTCAGTAAACCCGCTTACACTAGTTGCCGCAGATGTCTGCGGAGTTGATGAATTCTATAAAGTTGGCGGCGCCCAAGCCATCGCGGCAATGGCCTATGGAACCGAGACGATAAAATCAGTGCTGAAAATTGTAGGTCCTGGAAATAAGTACGTGGCCGCCGTTAAGCGTCTCATTTCTAAAGATGTTGCTATAGACATGCCAGCAGGACCAAGCGAACTTCTAATTTTAGCGGATGATTCCGCGGATCCAAGGCTAATAGCCTTAGACCTATGTTCTCAGGCAGAGCATGGGCCGGACTCTATCGTCGGGCTTGTGACGACATCCAAAGGGCTGGTACAGAGGGTTCTTAAGGAACTTTCAGAAATAGTCGAAGAAATACCTAGAAAGGAAATAGTTATCAAGGCTTTACGCGATAAAGGCTTCATTTTACTCTGTGATAATATAAATGAAATGATTGAATTTGCAAACAGATTCGCTCCCGAGCATGTCGAGGTCATGACCGACCATGCTGAAAATATTGCTGACATGATAAGGAATGCTGGACTCGTCTTAGTTGGACCCTACAGTCCCGCTGCCCTAAGTGATTACTATTGTGGAACAAATCACGTTCTGCCCACAGGCGGATTTGGGAAAATGTTCTCTGGATTATCCGTTCTGGACTTTGTTAGAAAAGTGGCCATTGTAAGTTGCTCACGAGAAGGAATACAAGGGGCGTTGGGAGTCGTTAAAATTTTGGCTGAAGCTGAGGGCTTACCTAATCACTATAGGGCGCTTGAGGGGAGACTTAAAGTTGAAAATTAAGAATCGCGACTGGTTCAGAAGAAAGCTTGAGGCGGTTAAGGCAATAGGCTATATCTTCGGCTACAGCGTGAAAAGTGTTGAACGAAGTTTTGGTCAAAGGGAATCAGATATTCTGAAGCTAGATTCTAACGAGAATTTTTTCATTCCCAAATATGAGCTCTTAAAACTCATTATGGAAGTTATAGAGGAATTTGATCCTAGGCTATATCCCCAAGAAGAAGAGCAGGAACTTCGCGAAAAAATAAGCAGTTACATAAGAATCCCGGCTGACCGCATAGTGGTAGGAAATGGAAGCGATGAATTGATGGAAAGAATTGCACGATTGTTTCTTGAAGCGGGCGAGCTGGCCGTCACCATCACGCCCACTTTTTCCATGTATAGACACGCCGTTAAGATGCAGAGGGCAGAACTTATTGAGGTGCCCCTCAATGAAGATTTTTCACTTAATGTTGATGCCATTTTATCCAAAATAACCCCAAAAACAAGGGTGCTTTTCTTATGCTCGCCTAACAATCCCACGGCAAACCAGTTCAAAACAGAGGAAATAAAGCGTTTGCTGAGCGCTTTTGAAGATGGCATAGTTGTTCTAGATGAGGCATATGTTGAATTCGCCGGATCTTCGGTTATATACTTAACCGAAGACTTTGATAACCTGATAGTATTGAGGACTTTTTCGAAAGCCTTCGGTTTGGCGGGCCTTAGACTAGGATACTGCATAGCTGACGCTGAAGTTGCCGAAACGCTTTCGAGAAACGTCGGGTTACCATACGCTGTTAACACAGTTGCACTGCGTGTCGGCGCAAAAATTTTGGAAAAATTGGAAATTGTGGAAAATGCCATTAAACAGCTAAGGATTGAAAGAGACAAGCTGATTGAGGCTTTAAACACTATTGAAGGAGTTAGAGCCTTCAAATCTGAAACAAATTTTGTGCTATTTCATACGGACAAGCCCTCAACACAAGCTTACCGTGAACTACTTCAACGGGGGATAATTGTTAAGAATTTAGGCGCTCTTTTAAGTCTTAAAAACTGTTTTAGAGCCACGGTAGGTCTGCCTGAAATGAACGTTAGATTGGTTCAAGCTTTAAGGGATATATGTGAAGCAAAATGAGGGAGCTCAAGTGAGAGAGGCTGAAGTTTCAAGAAAGACTAAGGAAACCGAAGTATATGTGAAAGTGAACCTTGACTCCGTTGGAAAAGCGGAAGTGCACACAGAAATAGAATTTTTAAACCATTTAATAACATCTTTGGCATCCCACAGCCTAATCGACATTACAGCAAAGGTTACAGGAGATCTTAAACATCACATAGTTGAGGATGTTGCCATATGCCTAGGCGAGGCCCTTAGAAAGGCATTAGGCGAATGCGAGGGTATAACGAGATTCGGATTCGCCGCGGTGCCCATGGACTGCTCCCTAGCCTTCGCAGCGGTAGACCTTGTAAGGCGTCCCTATGCCAAAATTAATCTTAAACTCAAGGGCAAGAAAATTGAGGACATGCCATGCGAGGATATACAACATTTCTTTGAAACTCTAGCATTCTCCTCTCAATCAAACATGCATGTTTGGGTTGAATATGGCAATAATGACCACCACAAAGCAGAGGCAGCCATTAAAGCCTTGGCCCTCGCCTTGAAACAGGCGGTGGCTGTAGACCCCAGAAGGAGGGGTGTGCCAAGCTCGAAGGGGGTGATGTAGTTTCCCAGCGTTTTTATTGTTGACTATGGGGTGGGAAACCTATTCAGCATAAAATGCGCCATGGAAAAAGTGGGCTTCAAGACTAAAATCAACACTTCAAGAATAGAAACTAAAGAAGTCGATGCCCTAATACTCCCAGGCGTAGGAAACTTTTCAGCAGCTTCAAAAAATCTAGAAAAAGTAAGGCAACAAATTATTGACCTGGTGAATGGGGGGACGCCTGTCCTTGGAATCTGCTTAGGCATGCAGCTTCTCCTAGAGGAAAGCGAAGAGGGGAGTGGCAAAGGATTGGCATTATTGGCCGGAAAAAACTTGAAACTGCCAAATACCGTAAGAGTTCCTCATATAGGTTGGAACACAATTAAAGTTACAGCTCAAAATAGGTTAGTAGAAGGGCTGGAAGATGGGCCATACTTTTACTTTGCCCATTCATATTATGCTACGCCCATAAGCAAAGAAGTTATTAGTGCCGAGACAACATATGGGGTTACTTTCGCATCAATAATAGCTAAAAATAATATCTACGGAACCCAATTTCATCCTGAAAAATCCGGAAGAAACGGCCTCAAGATCCTTGAAAACTTTTACAAAATGGTTAAGGGGCGCTAATAATTGAAAGTTATTCCAGCTGTAGATTTGATGGGCGGAAGGGTTGTAAGGCTTTTCCAAGGAAACCCAAACGAGGCAAAATACTATGACAATTTAGGAGATCCCGTTGCCGTAGCCAAAAAGTGGGAGGAGGAAGGGGCAGACGCCCTTCATGTTGTTGACTTGGATGCCGCCTTCGACAGAGGAAACAATTTGGAAACAATTTTAAGGATAATTAAGGAGATAAGATTGCCAGTGCAGGTTGGAGGGGGAATAAGAAGCCTCGAGGTTGCTGAAAAGCTATTTGAGAGCGGAGCTGGGCACGTAATATTAGGAACTATTTCCTTTAAAAAACCTGAAATTTTAAGGTTCCTTGCTGAAAAGTACGGCGGCCGCGTTATTGTAGCCCTAGATCATATTAATGGGGAGGTTATGGTTGAAGGCTGGAGAAAATCGACGGGCTTTAAGTTAGAGGACGCCATAAAAATTTTTCTGGAAATTAATGTTCACAATTTTCTCGTGACCTCTATAAGGAAAGATGGAACATTACAGGGAATAGACCTGAAAACCTTGAAAGAGGCAAGCAAGATCAAAGAGGCAAAAATAATAGCTGCCGGCGGGGTTGGAAGCCTAAAAGATTTGGCCGCCCTAAAAGAAATTGGTGTTTATGGAGTTGTTGTCGGGAAAGCCCTCTACGAAGGCGCTTTTAAACTCTCGGAAGCTTTAAAGATTGCGAGGGGGTAAGCTCTTGCCACTTGCGAAGCGTATAATACCATGCCTGGACGTTGACCATGGCTGGGTAGTTAAGGGAATAAACTTCCAGAACCTACGGGACGCAGGCGACCCTGTTGAGCTAGCCAGCAGATATAGCGATGAAGGGGCAGACGAGCTGGTTTTCCTAGACATTACAGCCTCACCGGAGAAGCGGAAAATACTCAGGGACGTTGTTATGAAAGTTGCTGAGGCAATACAAATCCCGTTCACAGTGGGTGGTGGAATTCGAAGCATCTCAGACGCAAGGCTCGTGCTCTGCAGCGGCGCAGACAAAGTATCCATAAACACGGCAGCGGTTGAAAATCCCAATTTAATAAGGGAGCTTGCCACAACATTTGGCGGACAATGTGTAGTCGTTGCAATAGACGCTAAGAGAAAGCACGAAAAGGTCAAAGACAAATTTATCGTTGAAACTTCAAATGGGCCATGCTGGTTCGAGGTCTATACTTACGGTGGGAGAAAACCCACAGGAGTGGACGCCATTCAATGGGCAATCAAGGCTGAGGAACTTGGAGCTGGAGAAATTCTTTTAACCTCAATGGACCGAGATGGGACAGAGAACGGGTACGATTTGGATCTCACAAGAAGTATTTCGGAAAATGTAAATATTCCAGTTATAGCAAGCGGGGGCGCTGGAAAACCTGAACATTTTTGGGAAGCTTTCACACTCGGGAAGGCTGACGCGGCGCTAGCCGCCTCTGTATTCCATTATAGTAAGTATCCAATACGCATAATAAAGGAATTTTTAAAAGCCAAGGGGGTGAATGTTCGATTATGAATGCAGAGAAAAAAGTGATTATCGAACAGTTGGATTTTGCAAAGGGCAACGGCCTAATACCAGTAATTGTTCAACAAGCTGACACTAAGGAGGTGCTAATGCTAGCATATACAAACCTTGAGGCTCTCAAAAAAACCCTTGAAACGGGATACGCCCACTATTGGAGCCGCTCCAGACAGTCGCTTTGGATGAAAGGCGAAACATCGGGGAACACGCAAAAAGTTAAACAGATTCTTGTAGACTGTGACCACGATGCATTGCTCTTTATTGTGGAGCAAAAGGGAAACGCCTGTCATACTGGGGAGAGGACATGCTTCCACAATCTACTATCTAACGAGAAATAGGCGGAACTAGCAATAGTAATCTACAGAAGCACCTTTAAGAGGTCAGCTTTTGTTATTATGCCAATAATTTTTCCTTTTTCCGATACTAAGACTGCTGGGTAAACTTCTAGTAGGCTTGAGACCAGTCTAAGCGGCGCGGATTTATCAACTTGAGGGAAGCTTTCATCCATTACAGCTTCAACAGGCATTTGGGATATTTCAGATAAACTTTTCCTAGCGGATAGTTTCTTAAGCAGTGTTTTCTCAGAAATACTTCCTACAACATGTTCTCCGTCAAAAATGGGAAGCTGCGAATAGCCATACTCAACCATCAACTTCACCGCCTTGGATACTGGTTCGTTACTTTGAACGCCTACGACTTTATTATGAAGAATGGATGCGGCGCGAATTTCCGCTTTCGTCTCCAACTCCTCAAGGGCATCAAATATTGCCTTAACCTTATCATAGGAGGGACTTATCTTTCGGGATTCCAGCTTTGCAATAAGGGACTGACTGACGCCTGCAAGTTTTGCTAACTGCTTCTGTGTTAAGCCAAGCATTTTCCGCTTTCTGCCTATTTCCTCTAATTGGGGAAGCACGATAAAGATTCGGCAGAAATCCCTAAAATTCTTTTTGGAATAAAAAATTCAGAAAAATATTAAAAAGGGAAGCAACCATGCAATCAGCAATACGTCATTCAGCACAGGAGGAAAAATGCTTGAATAAGCGCACCATAGGAGAAATCAACGAGAAAATAAGGAATGGAGATGTTCAGGTTTTAACAGCGGAAGAAATGAAAAAGCTTGTTGAAACTAGCGGTGTCGAAGTAGCCTTTAAGGAAGTTGATGTGGTGACCACTGGAACCTTCGGGGCGATGTGCTCGTCAGGAGCTGTGATAAATCTTGGACACTCCGATCCGCCCATAAAAATACAGCATGCATGGATAAACGATGTTCCCGTTTGCCATCCAGGAGCGGCTGTTGACCTATACATAGGAGCGACTATGATGTCTGAAACCAGGCCTTTCGAATATGGAGGCGGGCACGTTATAGAAGATTTGATCAGCGGAAAAGAGGTTGAACTCAGAGCCACATCTTATGGGACAGACTGCTATCCACGAACTAGGCTTAGGACAATACTGACAAAGCATGATTTAAACCAGTTCTATCTCCTCAACTTTAGAAACTGTTACCAGCGTTATGTATGCGCCACAAACAGCCGAGACGAAACCATATATACTTACATGGGTAAACTCCTCCCAAACTTTGGAAACGCCACATTTTCAGGAGCGGGTGAACTAAACCCACTAATGAACGATCCGGACTACGAGACAATTGGTATTGGAACACGCATATTTTTGGGTGGAGCTCAGGGATACGTAATTGGCGAGGGCACACAACATGACCCCCGAAACCTTTCAGGAACAATCATGGTTCGGGGAGACTGCAAGAAAATGAATCCCAGATTCATCAGAGGGGCAGCCTTCACTCGTTATGGCACGACGCTATATGTTGGAATCGGCATACCAATACCTATACTCAACATCGGAATGGCAAAGAAAACCGCCATAAGAGATGAAGATATAAAAGTTCCAATAGTGGACTATGGGGTTCCCGTAAGGGATAGGCCAAAACTTGGATGGATCAGCTATAAGGAATTAAAGTCAGGCACAATAACAATAAAAGGTAAAAAAGTTAAGGTTAGCCCTCTTTCAAGCCTAAAAGTCGCGAAGGAAATTGCAGAGACGCTTAAGCGATGGATTGAGGAAGGACTATTCTATTTAACAGCTCCTGTTGAAAGACTTCCAACAGATACGGAGTATAAGCCCATGAAACAGACTGAAGAAACAATACTAGTTAAAAGTGTAGTTCATCATGCAGTAACATGTAGAGAGGATGAATCAATAAAGGACGTTGCCAAGCGAATAATAAATCAATCAGTGAATCATGTAGTTGTTGTAGATGAACAGGAAAAACTCTTGGGGATAGTGACATCCTGGGACATCACCAAGGCTGTTGCTGAGGGTAAAAACAGGCTTAGTGAGATAATCACAAGAAAAGTTGTAACCACAACGCTGGATGAACCAGTAGAAGCTGCATCGAGAAAAATGGCTCAGCATCAAATATCCGCCCTTCCAGTGATAGACAACGACAGAAAAGTCTTGGGAATAGTTACATCCGAGGATATAGCCAAACTTTTAGGGAGGCAACGGAATGGCTAGGATCCTCTTGAGATTTCCCGAGAACATTGTGGACCAACCAATAATATCACAAGTCATATCAGAATACAATATTTCATTAAACATATTGGCTGCGCGTGTTAACTCCCAAGGCGGCGAAGTCTTAGCAGAAATTCCATCAGAGGACATAAAAAGAGCAGTTAAAGCATTCAGGGATAGGGGGGTTATAGTTGCATTTCCAAAACTCATTGAAGTGGACAGGGAAAAATGCCTTCACTGCGGCGCATGTTACTCTTTATGTCCTGCTGGGGCAATAACCATCAACAAGGAAGACTTCTCAGTGATCTTTGATTACGAAAAGTGTATAGGAAGCTCTTGTGCGGCATGTGTAGATGCTTGTCCTGTAAGGGCCATAACTCTTTCCAGGGAGTTAGGGCTTCTGGAGCGGGAAAATGAGGACAAAAAAATTAACCAGGAGAACGTTCAGTCTTAAGGAAACAAACTGCACTATAATCTCGGAATGTGAAACAGCCATTTCAGCAGCCATTTCCGCCATTAAATATCACAGGGAAAAACTTGAGAGATATATCAACAATCATCCGGAGTTTCTGTATACGCTAAGTCCCCTCCACGTTGATAAGGGACCCAAGGTTGTTAGAAGAATGTCGGAGGTTTCAGAAAAAGCTGATGTTGGACCAATGGCTGCCGTTGCCGGAGTGTTGGCAGATCTCGCCGTAGAGGAAATGTTACAAACTGGATGCAAAGTTGCAGTTGTCGAAAATGGGGGCGAAGTGTCGGCAGTTTCAGATGTGCCCATTGACATAGCACTGGTTGCAGGGAATCATCCTCTATCGAAGAGTATTGGCTTTAAACTCGAGGAATTTCCTATAGGTGTAGCCACAAGCTCAGCTCTCTTCAGCCATGCATTGAGTTTTGGAGAGGCCGAAGCCGTTACAGTGTTTGCATCAAACGCCGGATTAGCTGACGCTGTAGCGACGGCCGTTGGGAACATGGTAAAGGGGGACTACGTCGATTATGTAATTAAAAGGGCAGTAGGAAAGGCCATTAGTATAGAGGGCGTCAAAGGTGTACTAATAATTTGGCGTAACACTGTGGGTTTAGGCGGACAAATTCCAAAGCTGATTGGCATACGATGAGACAAATAAGGGGCGGTTTAGTCTTCATGCAGCTTGAATTCTTCGTGAATAGCTTGCACCGCCGTTTTTGCATCGGTTTCCTTTATCACAAAGGATATGTTAAGCTCTGATGATCCCTGCGCGATCATACGTACATTTATCCCCTTACGGGCAACTGCTGAAAAAAGTTTCGAAGCGATCCCAGGAGTGTTTTTCATGCCAGCCCCAACGGCGGAAATAATGCATACATCATCCTCTGCCGTTACCTCCCTTATAAGGCCCCGGCCAAGCAGTGCCACCTCCAAGGCGTTTACAGCCTTGTCCAAGACATTTCGGCGTATGGCAATGGATATATTGGCTTCAGAGGCCCCCTGAGAGATCATTAAGATGTTTATTCCGCTCTTTCCTAGAACATCAAAGACCTTGGCAGCCGTTCCAGGCGCACCTATCATGCCAGCTCCGCTAACGGTTATCACAGCCGCATCCTTAAGCAGCGTGACAGCCTTAACCGTTTTCCCCGGCTTGATTTTCTGTTCTCTCTTTATTACTGTTTCAGGCCCTTCAGGGTTGAAGATGTTTTTTATTCTAACAATAGCGTTACCGTCCATTAGCGGTTCAATAGCCCTTGGATGCATAGCTTTGGCGCCGAACACTGCCATCTCTAATGCTTCCTCAAAGGATATTTCTGGTATGGTTCTGGCTGAGGGGACTATTTTGGGGTCGGCGGTCATTAGCCCATTAACATCGGTCCATATCCAAATTTCATCAGCTCCAAGCGCTGAGCCAATTATTGTCGCTGTGTAATCTGACCCGCCGCGTCCAAGGGTTGTAATTATCCCGTCCTGGGTTGCGGCAATAAACCCTGTCACTATGGGCACTACTCCTTTTTTAAGTAATGGTTCTAAGCGCTCAACGACCTGATGCCTCGTCACGTTTAATAATGGGGAAGCCTCCCCAAAATTTGCATCTGTCACTATTCCAGCTTCTGCGCCCGTCAAAAAGCGAGTTTCAAGTCCTAAGTCTCTAACGGCACCATAAACAATAGGGGTGGAGAGTCTTTCACCGAAGGATAATATGTAGTCTCTCGATCTTGGAGTGAGTTCTCCAACGTAAATTATACCCGTTAAAACCTTTTCAAGCTCTTCTATAGTTGATGTGACTATTTGACTTATTTCACTCTTTAAAGTTGAGCTTTTTATACTATTGTTGGTAAGTTGTAAGTGCATTTCAAGGAGCTCACTCTTAAATTGGGATATGAAATTTTTGTCCCGCTTTTCGGCAAGCTCTGAAGCCTCTATGAGCCGTTCAGTCACACCGTCCAGAGCTGAAACGACAGCAACAACTTCGTGTCCTTTTCTTACATGTGAAGCTATTGTATCTGCAACACGCCTTATATTCTCTACTCCGGTTACTGATGTTCCGCCAAATTTCATTACAATCCTCATCGAACACTTACACCTCAAACAGCATCCTTGCGGCCAATTTCTGCTTTATGTCAAGCAAGTCCCGTAATATAGCACTGGCGGTTTCAGTTCCTCCAGCCCCTCGGCCTATTATCGTTTGTTCTCCTGCAAACTCGGAGATGAAAGTTACTGCATTGAGGGTTCCGCTGACATTTAATGGGTCATTTTTCATAATTCTGGTGGGCTTAACCTGCAGTCCATCAGAAGAAACTGTTCCTAAAAGCTTGATTACACAGCCCTCTTTTGCAGCTTTCTCTATTTCCTTTATTGTTATGCCTCTTATACCCGTTATACTTGCATCCTTTAGGGTAACCCTCCTCCCCATAACCCAGTTTGCGAGGATTACAAGTTTGCAAGCAGCGTCAATGCCATCCACGTCCATGGACGGATCTGCCTCAGCATAGCCAAGTTCCTGAGCCATTTTGAGAGCTTGGTCAAATTCGACATGTTTCTCAGTCATCTCAGTGAGTATGAAGTTTGTCGTCCCGTTTAAGATGCCCCTTATGGAGAGAATTCTGTCGCCGAAAAGACAGCGCTTCGCAAATTCGAGGATAGGGGTGCCAGCGCCCACCGAAGCGCTAAACCGAAAATAAACTTTATTGTACTCGGCAAGCTCTATTAAAACGGGCAAGGCTAGAGCTAATGGTCCTTTATTTGCTGTGACAACATGCTTCCCAGATTTAAAGGCGGCCTTAATATGCGACAATGCAGGCTCGCCATCTTTGACATTTGTCGGCGATACTTCAACAACAGCCTCAGCCTCCATGGATTCTAAAACCTCCATTGCCGACATTTTTGGCCTGCCAAATTTACCATCAGCAGCCACTGTGCCCTTTTGGCTCTTTATAAGTAACATTCTCTCTAAGTCTAACCCCTTTGAATTTACTGCGGCGCCTCCCCTGTCAACAATGGCAACTACTCTTGGATGGAAACCATAATTGTTAACGAGTTCGGTCAGCCTATTTGCAAAAAGCTTAGTTAAGCTTTGACCGACAACACCGTATCCCACTAGAATTATCCTCATGCCCGAAACCTCGGCTTACAATTGAGCCCTTGCTGGCATTAAACCTAATATTTGCACGATGGACTCAAGCTGGGCATCAACTTCAAAGGGCTTTTCATATGACTTTACAACGATGTCCGGATCCTTAAGCCCGTGTCCCGTTGTAACACAAACAATTATCTCATCTCTGTCTATTTTGCCGTAATCTATTAACTTTTTTAGCCCGGCTATGGATGAGGCGCTTGCGGGTTCCACGAATATGCCTTCGTATCTGGCAAGCATTTTTTGAGCCTCCAATATCTCGGCATCTGTGACGGTTTCAGCGGTTCCCCCGGAGTCCCGTATAGCCTTCAAGGCCTTTTTCCAGCTTACCGGAGCGCCTATTCTTATTGCACTTGCAACAGTCTCCGGCTTTTCTACTGGAACTATGTAACTCCTTCCCTCTTTAACTGCCTTTGCTATCGGCGAAGCGCCTTCAGCCTGAATCCCAGTAACCATTGGAAGCTTTTCTATTAAGCCTACATTATAGAATTCTACAAATCCCTTCCATATGGCACTAATGTTTCCCGCGTTGCCAACGGGCACAATAACCCTATCTGGAACCAGCCCGTTAAGCTGATCGCAAATTTCATAGGCTATTGTTTTTTGGCCCTCAAGCCTAAACGGGTTAATGGAATTTAAGAGGTAAATCTCCTTATGCTCTTCCGATATTTTAACAATTATCTTGAGGGCTTGATCAAAATTCCCCCGGATCTGCATGACTTTTGCCCCATAAATTATGGCCTGCGCCAACTTCCCGTAAGCAACACCGCCTGAGGGGATGAGTATAATACATGAAAGTCCAGCCTTAGCAGCGTAAGCGGCTAAAGACGCCGAGGTGTTTCCTGTCGATGCGCATGCGACCATTTTTACTCCAAGTTCCATGGCCTTGCTCACTCCAACTGTCATCCCCCTATCCTTAAACGATCCTGTAGGGTTCTCGCCTTCATTTTTTACATAGAGATTCTTGACCCCCAGTGCTTGCCCTAGCCTCCGGCAAAAGTAGAGGCTAGTTCCACCTTCGTTTAAGGAGATGATCTTGGAAAAATCGCTAATAGGCATGAAATCTCTGTAGCGCCACACGGATAGGGGCCAATTTCGCCAATCGCTTTTTTTAATCTTCTCCTTTAAAATATCATAATCGTATCTAATTTCAAGAATGTCGCCGCATGAGCGGCAGGTATAGACAATCTCATTAAGATCATATTTTTCTCCGCAATTTATGCAAGCCTGAAAAGACAATCACTCAGCCTCCAATAAACTTACGCCCCTTCCAGGCTTTGTGAAAAATGCTTCAGCTTCTATACCAACTTTTTTAAAGCCCTCTTTCATAGCTTTCATAACCTCTAAGGACACTGAATCTTTCTCGTCGACTATCGCAATCATGGATGGACCTGCCCCGCCTATAGCCACTCCACAGGCACCAGCTTTCATTGCAGCGTCTTTGACAAAATGATACCCAGGGATCATAGAAGACCTTACAGGTTCAACTACAGCATCACACATTGAACGACCAATAAGTTTTACGTCGCCTAAAGCGAAACCAACAGCCATAGAGGCTGCGTGGCCAACATTGTGAACCAATTTTTCCATAGTAACCACTGGCGGCAGGATAGATCTTGCTTTTTCAGTCTTTTTAGGTGATGTTGGAATCTTAGGAACAACCACGCAAACACCCATGTTCGGAGGTGTCTTTAAACATATAACCTCTAGAGGGTTATAAGACCTTATGATGACAAAGTCGCCGCATATAGCTGCTGAAACGTTATCTGCATGTTCAAATCCTGCGGATGCTACTTCTCCCTTTGCCGAAATGCAAATTAACTGCTCATGACTTAGCTTGAGGTCAAACATTTTATCTAGTCCGAAAGCCACAGCCGCTGCTGAGGCTGCACTGCTGCCCAAACCCGAGCCTGGAGGTATTCCCTTATCTATTCTTATTGAAACTCCTGATTTCAGAGAAAAATGACTCAACATGTACCCGGCAACAACACCAGCTGTATTTTTGCTAGGATCAACGGGTATGTTATCCGATATTCCATGGACTTCAATTTTAATTCCTTCAGAAATTGAGGTTATAGTTACCCTATCGTATGGATTCTCCAGGGCTAAACCAAAGATATCAAATCCCGGGCCTAAATTTGCTATTGATGCAGGAGCCCTTACGACGACCTTCTGAAATTTTGGCATACGGCTCACCTTAAGCGATGCAAAAATTTGTTGATGGCTACATTTAAGTTAAACGAAACTTTACTGTTGGAGGAGGGTGAGGGGCAAAGCCTTTTCAAATATTTTGCTATGATACTCTTGAAGGGACTTTATCGTGAACTTGCTTTCCTTTATGCGTTGGATGGCTCTAACTGCAGCATGGGCAGCAGCGATCGTTGTTATGTAGGGCACCTTGTATTCTACGGCCGCCCTTCTAATTTGAAATTCATCGTCTTTTGGTCCTTTACCCTTTGGCACATTTATGATTAGAGCAACCTTCCCAGATTTTATGTAATCAACAATGTGGGGGCGCCCTTCACTTACTTTCAGAACTGTTTCGGTTTTTACGCCTATAGCAATCAAGGTTTCAGCTGTTCCACGCGTTGCCAGAATGTTAAAGCCCAATTCCAACAATTTTCGTGCTATAGGTATAGCATGCATCTTTTCCTCATCTCTGACGCTTATAAACACATTTCCGCTCGTGGGGAGTTTTGTTTCTGCTGCCAACTCAGCCTTATAATAAGCCATCCCAAAGTCGCTATCTAGACCCATAACTTCACCTGTGGATTTCATTTCTGGACCAAGCACTACGTCAACGCCAGGAAGCTTCGCAAATGGGAAAACCGCTTCTTTGATGGCTATGTGTCCAAGTTTTGGATGTTCACCTGTAATGCCTAACTCTCTCAGCTTACGTCCAACCATCACTTTAGCAGCGATTTTCGCAAGGGGCACACCAGTAGCCTTACTTACAAAGGGCACAGTTCTCGACGCCCGAGGGTTAACTTCGAGCACATAGACCGTTCCATTTTTAACTGCAAACTGCACATTTATCAAGCCAACAACTGAAAGCTCCTTAGCAAATTTGCGGGTATATTCTTTCATAGTTTCAATTACTTTGTCGCTAATACTGAATGGAGGCAGGACGCATGCAGCATCCCCTGAATGAACACCGGCTTGTTCAATGTGTTCCATAACCCCTCCAATGTATGTTTCTTCGCCATCACTTACAGCGTCTATTTCCGTTTCAACGGCATCTTCCAAAAATTTGTCTATTAGTACTGGATGTTCAGGGGAGACCTCTATAGCCTCGCTCATAAATTTGACCAATGTTTCCTCGTCATAAATTATATCCATCGCCCGTCCGCCTAAAACATATGAGGGCCTGATTAGCACCGGATAACCAAGCTTTCGTGCAACCTCTTTCGCCTCCTCAATGCTCATTGCCGTTCCATTTGGGGGTTGCGGAATACCGAGTTTTTCAACGATTTCCGCGAATCTTTTCCTATCTTCCGCCTTGTCTATACTGTCGGGAGATGTTCCAAGAATCTTTGCGCTCTGTTTCTCCAATGGTATAGCCAAGTTCAGGGGGGTTTGCCCGCCGAACTGGACTATGACACCCTCGGGTTTTTCATGCTCAATAATGTTCATTACATCCTCGAAAGTCAAGGGTTCAAAATAGAGTTTATCTGCGATATCAAAGTCGGTGCTCACGGTTTCAGGGTTACAATTCACCATTATAGTCTCATAACCTTCTTCTTTTAATGCCTTAACGGCATGAACACAGCAATAGTCAAACTCTATTCCTTGTCCGATTCTGTTAGGTCCTGATCCAAGAATAACAATCTTCTTTTTCCCTGTATCCTTCACTTCGTCCTCATCCTCATAACATGAGTAGTAGTAGGGTGTTACAGCCTCAAATTCCGCAGCGCATGTATCAACCATTTTGTACGTTGGGATTATCCCCATTTTCTTTCTAAGCTTACGCACCGTAAGCTCATCTGTTCCAAGAAGGTAGGCTATTTGCTTGTCCGAGAAGCCTAACCTTTTTGCTTTCCGAAGCACGTCCCTTGGTATGGTTTCAATGGTGTATTTTGAAAGTTCCTCCTCCATTTGAACTATATTCTTTATTTTGTAAAGGAACCACTTGTCAATCTTTGTTAACTGGTATATTTCATCAATGCTCATGCCCATTTTTATTGCTTGTCTCAAGTAAAAGACCCGCTTGTAGGTGGGTATCCTGAAGTAATCCCTCAGCGTCTTTACATCGGGTATAGGCTCGTCCTTTCCATCGGCGCCCAATCCATACCGCCCAATTTCTAGAGATCTAATCGCCTTCTGCAGAGCCTCTTCGAAAGTTCGCCCTACAGCCATAACCTCTCCAACCGACTTCATCTGCGTTGTCAAGGTTTTGTCTGCATCAGGGAATTTGTCAAAGGGCCATCTTGGAACCTTAACAACAACATAGTCTATTGTCGGCTCAAAGGAGGCTGGAGTCTTCTTTGTAATGTCGTTAGGTATTTCATCAAGGGTTAAGCCCACGGCAAGTTTTGCAGCGATTTTTGCAATTGGAAAGCCTGTAGCCTTGGAAGCCAACGCAGAGCTTCTAGAAACCCGCGGATTTATTTCTATAGCCACAAATTTTCCGTTTTCCGGGTGAACTGCAAACTGTATGTTGGAGCCACCCGTTTCAACGCCTACAGCACGTATAATCTTAATGGCTGCATCCCTTAAAACCTGATACTCTTTATCAGTAAGCGTCTGTGCAGGGGCAACTGTTATACTATCACCGGTGTGAATACCCATGGGATCCATGTTTTCTATGGAACAAATAATAACTACGTTATCAGCCTTGTCCCGCATGACTTCAAGTTCGTATTCCTTCCAGCCGATAACAGACTCCTCTATTAAAACTTGGCCTATGCGGCTGTAGGATAAACCTCTTGCAACGATTTGTTTTAGCTCTTCCTTGTTATAGGCGATGCCTCCGCCAGTCCCGCCTAATGTAAAGGCAGGCCTTATAATTGCTGGATACCCTATCTCCTCAACAAAATTTAATGCCTCCTCGACAGAATGTACTGGCGCGCTTTTCGGCACAGGGATTCCTATCTTCTCCATGGTTTCCTTGAAAAGGAGTCTATCTTCACCTTTTTTTATGGCTTCAAGTTTAGCTCCAATAAGTTCCACACCATACTCGTCCAAGATGCCCCTTTCAGCAAGCTCAGCGGCCAAGTTTAAACCTGTTTGACCGCCAAGGGTAGGCAGGAGCGCTTCAGGACGCTCTCTTTTAATTATCTCTGTTAAAACTTCAACTGTTAATGGTTCGATGTATATTCTATCAGCCATTTCCGGGTCCGTCATGATTGTTGCCGGGTTCGAGTTTACAAGAACAACTTTGTATCCCTCTTCTCTAAGCGCCTTACAAGCTTGGCTTCCGGAATAATCAAACTCGCATGCTTGGCCGATAATTATTGGTCCTGAACCTATTATTAGGATTTTGCGGATATCGCTCCGCTTTGGCATTGTCAAGTGTACTCCTTTAATGTTTTTTCAAAGTCTTCAAAGAAGAAGAATGTGTCATGAGGACCGGGACCTGCCTCCGGATGATACTGAACCGCCTTTATCGGCAGTTCCTTGTGCTTTACCCCTTCCACGGTATGGTCGTTTAAATTGATCTGAGTGATTATTAACCCTGCTTTATCCACAGTTTTTTCGTTAACGGCAAACCCGTGATTCTGGGTTGATATAAAAACTCTTCCAGTTTCAAAATCCTTTACAGGCTGGTTTGCACCTCTGTGTCCAAATTTAAGCTTGAAGGTTTTAGCTCCTAGGGCCAAGGATATTATTTGGTGGCCTAAACATATTCCATAAAGGACTACTTTGCCGGCAAGCTCTCTAGCAGTCATTATGGTTTCTTTAACGCGAACAGGATCTCCTGGTCCGTTGGAAATAAGCACACCGTCAGGATCGTATTCAAGAATTTCCTTTGCAGGCGTGTTATATGGAACTATTATTACGTTTGCGAAAGTTTGTAATAGTCTTAGTATACTCCATTTTACGCCGCAGTCAATTAGAACAACATCTAAGTCGTAGCCTTTTTCTATAATTTTAGGTTCTTTGGCTGCAACCCTTGGAACTAAGTCAACTTCGGTTATTGAGGGCTGAGCTTTTGTTTTTTCAATTAATTCCTGGACGTTAGGCTGATCTCCATTCTCGTATACTAAAAGTGTGCTCTTCATTGTCCCATAAATCCTAGTTTTCTTCGTAAGCATTCTCGTGTCAACGCCTTGTATTCCAGGGATTCCATATTCCTCCAAAAAATCCAGCAGGGATTCTTCCGAGCGCCAGTTGCTTGGAGTGTCACAGAGCTCCCGGACTACAAAGCCTTCCACTTTTATTCCGTCCGACTCAAAGTCTTCTTTGCACACACCATAATTTCCAATGAGCGGATAGGTCATCATCAGAATCTGCCCGGCATAGGAAGGGTCTGTTAGCGCTTCCACATAGCCGGTCATGCTAGTGTTGAAAACTAACTCGCCTTGAGCCTCTCCCAGAGCGCCAAAGCCCTCACCGAAAAAGAACGATCCATCCTCTAAAACCAGCACAGCCTTTTTCTGATTATTAAGGCCCAAGAGGCTCTAAACCCTCTCCACCTACAAATCCTAATCTTTTAAGCATTTCGGAGGTTCATTACTTGAATACATGTAAGATTTAATGATTAACCGCAGTTTTTTATGCGCATTCTTAATTTTACTACGCATCTTAGAAGTTTCAGCCCTGAGGGAGTCAACACCTTCAATCCGCGCCTTCAACATTCTCTCAACTTCAGAAGGTGAAGGCCCCCCTCGGACGTTATGCCATTCAACGATCTTCCCAAGGTCTGTTGCCATTTTTATATCCTCGTCTTTAACCTCCAATGATAAGCCAAGAGACCTTGCTATATTATTAAGAAGCCCGGCGGACAAGTCCTTAAAGGTTAGCCCTTTGCCCGTCAGTTCCTTGACAACCGCACCTACAATTTTGTGGGAGCTTCTAAAGGGAACCCTATACTTTTTTACAAGCATATTTGCCAGTTCCGTGGCTGCGAGGAAACTGAAATGGGACTTCTGAATAGAGCTTTCATGCACTTTCACTTTGGGGATGAGTCCTGTAAGCATCTCCAATGAAGTCTTCATAACTTCTATTGACTCCCATAGGCAGGGGGTTACTTCCTGAAAGTCCAGGTTATAGCCAGATGGAAGGGTTCTCAGCATCGAGAAGGCGGCCACAAAATTACCGAAAACTTTGCTTATTCTGGCACGTATAACTTCTAATACATCCGGATTCTTTTTCTGGGGCATGATGCTGCTTGTCGATGAAAATTCATCCGGAAGTTCTATAAGGTCAAAGTCCAATGAACTCCAAAGGATTAGATCCTGAACCAGCCTGCTTATGTTTATAGATGCGATCGCTAGGGCGGACATTGTTTCTAAAATGAAGTCTCGACTGCCCACAGCGTCGAGGGAATTCTCAACTATCCCATCAAAGCCCAATAGCTCAGCCACTCTTTCCCTATTTATTGGGAAGCTTGAGGTTGCAAGGGCTCCTGCCCCCATAGGACATAGGTTGACTCGGTTATAGGCTGCTTCTAATCTTTGGATGTCACGGTTCAAGCAGTCGATAATGGAGACAAGATAATGGGCAAAGGTTATGGGCTGGGCTGGTTGGGTGTGCGTGTAGCCGGGGAAAATTGTATTTTGATATTCCTGAGCTGCTTTCAGAAGAGCCTCTTGAAGCCTGGCGAACTCCTCTACCAGGTTAAGGATCTCCTCACGGAGTTCCATCCGAAGGGCCGTGGCAACTTGGTCGTTTCTACTCTTTGCTATATGAAGGTTACCTCCGACCTCTGGGCCACAGAGTTCGAATACCTTCTCTTCAATAAGCATGTGAATATCTTCTATGGCGCCCTTGGGTTTTAGGGCGGGCTTTAGCTTACTTAGTGCTTCGAGAAGTTTATTACCATCAGTCCACCGGATTATTTTCTGCTCCATTAGCATTATGACGTGGGCTTGATTGATTCTTATGACTGCCTCCGCCAGCTTCTTATCGCTTTGAATTGAAGAGGTAAACTTGACAACGTCCTCTCTTACCCCGGAGATTCTTCCCCCTTGGAGAAGTTTAGACATGCTGGCCGCCTTTTGCGGTTTGACCTTTTTCCGCCAGTTTCAGGCTGTTTTTTAAAGCATTATACACAACGGTGGGTAGACCCCAGAGTTCGATAAAACCTTCGGCATAAGCCTGATTAAAGCTTGTTTTAATGTTATAATCTACTAGGCTCTGTCTGTATATAGAGAACCTTGAAGAGCGACGGACTACGCGCATTCCGCCCTTATATAATTTGAGGCATACCCTTCCAGTTACACGTTCCTGCGTCTTGTTTATGAAGGCCTCCAAGTCTTCTTTAAGTGGGTCAAGCCACAATCCCGTGTAGGCAAGAAGCGCCCATTGATAGTCCACGTATTCCTTGAATAAGATTTCATGTCTGGTCAAAACCATTTTTTCCAAGTCTTTATGGGCCTCTAAAATAACGGTTGACGCTGGGCATTCGTAAACCTCTCTAGATTTGATTCCTACAAGCCTATCTTCGATATGATCTATTCGGCCTACACCATGTTTTCCCGCAATTTTGTTGGTTTCCTCGATTAACGACACAGGGTCAAGGTCTTCGCCATTTAAGGACCGCGGAACACCACTCTCGAAGTCTATGGTAAGATATTCAGGCTTATCTGGGGCCTTTTCAGGCGGCACTGTCCACTCAAAGACCTCTTCAGGCGGTTCAGCATCCGGATCGTCTAAGGGACCACATTCTATGGCTCTTCCCCAAAGGTTCTGATCTATGCTGTAAGGTCTGGTTGAAACTTTTACCGGAATCCCCCTCTCCTCTGCGTACTTTATTTCCTCCTCCCTTGTTAGGCCCCACTCTCGAACGGGAGCGATTATTTTCAGGTTGGGAGCCAAGGATTTTATAGTGACATCGAAGCGGACTTGGTCGTTCCCGCGGCCAGTGCACCCATGAGCTACGGCGCTTGCACCCTCTCTCTTTGCAACCTCAACGAGTTTTGACGCTATCAGTGGACGAGACAACGCACTACTAAGCGGGTATTTACCTTCATAAAGGGCATTAGCTTTTATCGCTGGAAAAACATAATCAATTACAAACTCCTTTCTTGCGTCAATAGAGTAATGCTTTACAGCTCCAACAGCCTTTGCCCGTTCCTCGATCTCCCTTAAATCGTCAAGTTGCCCGACGTCAACCGTGACTGTTATCACCTTTGCATCGTATTTTTCCTGTATCCATTTGGCCATCACTGATGTATCAAGCCCGCCGGAATAAGCCAAAACCACGGTTTCAGCTATTTTACATACCTCCAACTTTCCCTAGAACGATTTTCAGCTTGCTTTTAAGCTTTATGACTAAAATGTTACAGAATAAGCTTTAAATGTTCAAAATGGTACAGCCAAAACAGGGGCATCCATTGACTGTAGCCAAAGAGGTAAGAGAATACCTAAAGAACAGACCCTATGTCCTTGAGGCCTTAGAGAAGGGCATAGTTAATCTAAGCGAGCTATCCAGACAAATTCAAAAGGAATTGAAAATAGGTAGCTTGCCCGCCGTAAAGGCTGCCCTTAGGAGATTCTCAGAAGAAACCAAAAAGCATAGGCACAAGCGCGAGGAAAAAGTTCTGAAGTTATTGAAGGAAAGCACTATAACAATTCATGATGGGAAAGCTGTTGCCGTTACAACCATGCCCGTGGAAGTAGAGGATAAAATAAAAGTGAGCTTGGGAAACAGATTTGTCTACTTAACGGAGAAAAGCATTCTAACTAAAATGCCCGGGATTCTTCAGAAACACGAAGACTGTGTTATGATAGTCATACATTCTCCAGCCGAGCTTGAAGCCACACCAGGGGTTGTAGCCTTCCTCACATCGCTTTTAGCTGAACAGAACATAAACATTATAGAGTTCATTTCCTGCTGGACGGACACCATAATTATTGTTGACAGAAAGGACAGCCTCAAAGCCTATGAAGTTTTATCTAGAGTTGTTGGTTAAAATGTAAACTGTCAACTTGGCGTCTCTTTGTGAAGTCCTAATAAATGGCCGACAGCCCTTTTAATAATCTCTATTCCATCCAAATATTCTTGCAAATGTATATGCTCATTTTCCGTGTGACTTAGGGTAGCGTCACCGGGACCGTAAGTTACCACCGGAACACTCATAGCTTTGCCGAAAATGTTCATGTCTCCTGTTCCCGTCTTTCTCAATAGTATTGGAGTTTTACGTCTAACCTCCCTTATGGCTCGAGATAAAGCTTGAACAAGAGGGGAGCGCGGATCAGCTTCAAAGGGCTCCACCGAATCTTCAACTATGAGTTTGGTAGATACCCTCGGATTCATCTTCTGGTATTCAATTAGCGATTTGCGGACTTCTTCAAGAACTTGGGTGGTTGACAATGGAGGGGGGATTCGGATATCGATGTTTATTTGGCATTTTGAAGGCACTATGGAGCCACCTGATCCGCCACTAATCTTGGTCATGCAATAGTCCACATTGTAGAAGTGACTTTCCTTCTTCTCCAATGGAAAATGAATTTTTTTGATTTCCTGCCACACTTCAAGGGCTTTGTCTATAGCGTTTTCATAGAGCCAATGGGCAGCGGAATGCCCACCCGCTGTTTTGCAGGTTATCCTCAAGCGTAAGTTTCCCCTGTAACCAATCGTTATTTTATCCACACCGCTTGGCTCCCCAAAAATCGCATAATCCACTGGGATTCCTTCTTTGACGAGATTTTTTACCCCCTTGCTTGTTCCCTCCTCATCCACAACCCCAGCAACTATTATTCTGCCCGAATTTTCTTTATCTGCAAATGCAGAAGCTGCGACAATCATGGCTGCCATTGGAGCTTTAGCATCTGAAGCACCTCTACCATAGAGTCTGCTATCCTCAATTCTCACTGGTAAGAACCCGGTAACGGTATCCATGTGCCCGCAAAGCATAATTGTCGGATGGCCATGACCAACTTCGCCTATAACGTTGCCCACTCTATCTTTCCTTACTTTAAAACCAAGATTTTCCATTTCTTTAGCGATAAAATTTGCTATAGCCTCTTCTTTTCCTGAAGGGCTGTAGATTTCAAGCATTCTGGTTAGGAGGCGAACCGCGTATTCGTTCATTTTCCTCCTTCTCCAGGATCACATCAAGAATGGAGATCACCTTATCTATGTGCTCTTTTTCAATCACTAGTGGTGGCAAGAACCTGAGAACATTTTTTCCAGCGTCGAGGATTATTACACCGTTTTCGAGCGCCCTCGTAAGGACGGATAGGACATCGAACCGAAGTTCAACTCCAAGCATAAGGCCTAAACCGCGAACTTCGCGGATTATCCAATGCCTAGAATGGAGATTCTCAAGTTTTTCCTTGAAGTATTTTCCTAGGACGGCAGCTCTTTCAGGCAGATTTTCTTCAATAAGCACGTCAATTGCAGCAGAAGCGGCAGCACACACAACAGGGTTACCGCCAAAAGTAGTGGTGTGTTCCCCAACTTTTAATGAGGCCATAACATTCTCTTTGGCTAAAGTTACTCCAAGGGGAAGCCCGCCAGCTACAGATTTAGCAAGACATAAAATGTCGGGGGTTAATCCCCAATGTTCACAGGCAAAAATTCTTCCTGTTCTGCCAAAACCAGTTTGCACCTCATCAAAAATAAGCAGAATACCCTTTTCCTCGCATATTTCCCTCAAACCCTCCAAGAATCCGGGTGGAGGAAACCTGACCCCACCTTCGCCTCTTATAGGCTCCACTATGATGGCAGCTGTCCTATCGGAAATAGCCTCCCTGACTTTTTCAAGGTTGTCCGGCGGGGCATGCTTAAACTCTGGAACAAGAGGCTTAAATGGATCACGATACTTCCGATCCCATGTAGCAGATAGGGCGCCCATAGTCTTTCCATGAAAGGCACCTATCATGGCAATTATCTCTGGTTTTCCTGTGTATTTTCTAGCCAATTTTAGGGCACATTCCACAGCTTCGGCTCCGCTGTTCGAAAGAAAAACTTTATTCAATCCTTTCGGTGCAATTTGCATAATTTTCTCCAAAAGTGTTGATCGAGCATCATTATAGAGGGAGCCGTGACATGAGATGAGCCGTTCAGCTTGTCTCTTTATGGCCTCAACAACTTTTGGATGACAGTGACCGACAATACATGTTCCATAACTTCCACCACAGTCAATGTACTCTTTACCGTTTATGTCCCAGACGAGCGCACCCTTTCCTTTAACGACGACTATGGGACGCTTAGCGTAAACATTGGCCATTAGCCTATCTTCAATTTCCATTATTTCCTTCTCATTCACCAAATATTACCGTCCCACACTCATGCCTTATAGCCGAGGACACAGGGGACCTTATTAGCCCAGAGGAGACTATGGCCTCGGGAACTCCCATTTTAATGGCTTCCATTGCCGCGTAAACTTTGGTAATCATGCCTGGACCAATTTTTTGGAGATTCTTTTCAACTTCTGAAACCGGCATCTTTGGCACAACCTTGCCTTCCAGCATTAGGCCTTCAACATCTGTCAGGAGCACTAGCTTATCCGCTTTAAGGAAGCCCGCCACGTAAGCAGCCGCCCGATCTGCATCAACGTTAAGCGGCTCGAATTCCTCGCCAAGGGCAACAGGAGCTATGACTGGCACATACTTATTCTCTAATAAAAGTTTAATAACGTGCGGATTAACTTGGTCTATCTTCCCGGTGTATCCGCCATCAATGACCCTTTTTCGACCCTTTTCGTCAATTATGACTATCTTCTTTTTCCGATTTGCCCGTATAATTGAGCCATCTAAACCTGAAAGCCCAACAGCGGGAACTCCGCAACTTTGGAGGGCTAAGACCACCCGTTTATTAATCTTCCCAGCGAGGACCATCATGAAAATTTCGACAGTTTCCCTGTCGGTATATCTACTTCGGAATCCCTCAGGCGATATTACAAACATTTGCTCCTTTCCAAGCTTAGTGGCTATTTCTGTAACTTCGTCGCCCCCACCATGAACAAGGACTAGGCTGTTTTCTAGAGCAAGATTCTTTATGTCCTGGGCAAGATCCGAGGCTGTTATATCTTTTGCTATGTCGCCTCCAATCTTAACTACAATTAACATTTCCATCACATCGGATGAAATCCTGGGCTTTCTAGTCCGGTTTTTTCATCAATTCCTAACATTATGTTAAGGCATTGAACCCCTTGACCCGCAGCGCCTTTCATCAAATTATCTATAGCGGAGAATATGACAAGTCTTCTGGTTCTGGGATCAATCTCGAAGCCAATGTCGCAGAAATTCGTTCCTATAACAACTTTGGGATCCGGCAGTTGATATAACCCCTTGCGATACTTCACAATCCGTATGAACGGTTCCTTCTCATAAAGCGAACGATACATTTTCCAAACCTCGCTGAGGGCCACATCTCTATTTAGGAAAACATGGATTGAAGCCAGGATGCCCCGAACCATGTTGACAGCATGGGGCGTAAATGCCACGGTTAAGGGATCCCCTGAAAGCAGGCTTAGCTCTTGCTCAACCTCCGCAATATGCCTGTGGTTTACGACGTTGTACGGGCGGACTCCTCCGAAGCGTTCCGGATGGTGTGACGCTAAAGATGGCCGAACCCCCGCTCCTGAGGATCCGATTTTCACATCGGCAACTATTCGCCCCTTTTCTATGACACCCGCCTTAACTACAGGGGCTAAGCCTAAAATCACGGCTGTCGACATACAGCCTGGACACGCCACCAGTTTCGCATTTTTAATTTCTTCCCTATGTAATTCCGCGAGGCCGTAGACTGCCTCCTTTAGAAGCGCTGGATTGGGGTGCTTCCAGCCATACCACTTGTCGTAATTCTCGGGGTTTTTCAGTCTAAAATCCGCGCTCATGTCAATTACCTTCAATCCAGCCTCAAGAATTTTTGGAACCAAGGTTACAGCACTGCCATGGGGTGTCGCTGTGAATACTATGTCGCAGTTTTTCACAATTTCCTGGAGGTTCATGGGTGAAAATTTTAGCTGCGTTAATCCACGCAGATTTGGGTGAACTGTGAAAATGTACTCCCCAGCATACTTATCTGATGTTGCTATTGTGACTTCTACCTTTGGATGGAAGATCAGTAGTCGCAGCAATTCCCCGCCAACATATCCTGAACCGCCAATTATTCCAACTCTCAATAGCCCAGCCTCCTAGTCTATCATACTTCTAGCGCATGCAAGCAAGTATTCTGCCAAATTAGCCCCTATAGCGAGTCTGGTTTGCTCCCAAAACTCGGGGCATGAATTTGCCTCATGAAACAGCACATTATCCTTATTCATTTCTACACTCTCATTAATTATTCTCCTTACATTCTCGTACGCTTGGATGCTCCTATACCTTTGAAAGGATTCCTCAAGTTTTTTGTTCCAACTGGCGAAGTCCTTCTTTTTGGATGCGTCGGCTTTTACAGCTTTAACTTCCCTAAAAGCCCTTGCAAGTTTTTTCAACTCGCCAACTACATAATTGTCATCTGCGTTTTTGTTGTCATAAACTGGGATCATAGCATCGAGAGCCAACATCCAAGCTTCACAATTTCCTGCAATAATCATACCACATTTTGAGGCTAAATCTCTAGCAGCAACGGGCAGGTCCACGTCGAGGACAAAATTTCCAAGGGCTGTGTTCGTTCTGAAATCTTTGAATCCAGCCCTAGCCATAGCTTTTGGATGGCAGTAAGGCTCTTTTCCCTTTTCCTTGACAACAATTATTCTTAGGTCGTAGAACCATTTTGGAATAAACTCCTGAGCTAAGATGCCGACAGGGTTTATTATAGAAGGCCTTGTTTTTCTAAGTATTTTCAAAAGTTCTGCCCTATTTTTGGCGAGTACAACCCCACGGCCATGAGTGCCCGCATCAGGCTTGACAACAACCATGCCTTTGCCTAATCCTTGTAGCACCAAGTCCGCTATTTCTTCTTCATTACTTATTCTATTTCCGTCCTTTGTCTTTTCTTGTGCATCGCATGGAACAAAGACTGTTTTGGGCGTCTTAACACCATTTCCACTTAAATGTAGAAGCGTTCTGAATTTGCTAAAGCACAGGAACTCCACGGATAGCGGGTTTATCGCAATTTTCCCTATAGCATCCAAAAAAGTGGCAGCCATCATCCTACGATTCTTACTTTGAACTCTGTTCAAGACAACTTTTACATTTTGTAAAACCTTAGTATGGTCCATTCCTTTACTTTTCAAACCATATCCACATGAGTCTATGCTTATTGAAATTTTACGAAAGGGAATATATGTTAAATCCACGCCCAGCCTCTGAGCGGTTAGCTTAATGCCCATCTCATCCGTTTCTAAGTAATCGCATAAAAGACCAATACTCATTTTTCAACCTTCTAAGGTTAAGCTAAAGGACAATTTGGGAAAATAGGAGGGTGAATAGGGGTTGGGGTTACTCGCCCCAATCCTCACCCTCAATTATAAGTTCTCTAACTTCTACAGAATCTCCGTTTACTTCGACTACTTCAAGTTCCAGACCGCAGCAGGGGCAACTTAAGACTTCCCCGCGCAGAACCTCGTCTGAAACATCCAGCTCTGAATCGCAGTCGGGACATTTCGCTGTTTTCATTTTCATATTCACCTTAAATTGGGGTCTTGTTAGCGACAAGCTCACTTTTAACCTTTACGGCGTAACTGTTACAAAGAGAAACTTTTCATGTTCCAAATGGTACATTAATATGGAGACGAGGAAATTCATGGGAAGACACGCTTATATATAAGGGCGGGGCGTGTTTTACCCTAATCTTCATTCAATAAAGTGCATAGAAGTGAATGGGGGATGGCCACAGCAGCCGAGAAAATGCTCGCCAAGGCCTCGGATACCAAGCGTGTTGATCCCGGCGAATTTGTAGTGGCGAACGTTGACTTCGTGTTTGCCCATGATGGAACAGCCCCGCTGATGATAGATGTTATCAATGAGTTTCAGGTAAAAACGCTTAAACTCGCCAGTAAAAGTGCCCTTTTTATTGACCATGCAGCACCAAGCCCCTCCGTGCAGTCTTCAATTTTACACAAGAAAATGCGGGAATTTGCAGCAAAACATGGCATTAGGCTTTTTGAAGCTGGAGAGGGCATCTGTCACCAAGTGGTTATGGATCATGGATTCGCCAAGCCTGGCAATATTGTCGTCGGCGCAGACTCGCATACAACTATTCACGGGGCAGTAGGCGCATTTGCCGTTGGCGTCGGAAGCACGGACGCAGCTTTCGCCCTAGCATCTGGGAAACTCTGGTTCAAGGTGCCGGAAAGCATTAAGATAACCTTAAAAGGCAAGCTCGCCCCGGGAGTGCTGTCAAAGGATATAGCTTTAGCCTTGCTCAAAGAATTGGGCACGGATGGAGCCAACTATATGGCCATTGAATATCATGATGAACTCTCGCCTAAACTCTCTACTTCTTCAAGGGCCACCATCTCCAACCTCTCCGCCGAAATGGGGGCCAAGGCGGGCGTCTTCCCAGCAGAACCATTCATCCCCGACAATGACGCAAATTACATTAAAGAAATCGATTTGGACTGCAGCATCCTTGAACCCCTAATAGCGAAGCCGCCATTACCCTCTAACGTTGTACCTGTCTCAGAGCTTGAGGACATGGAAGTGGATGAGGTGTTCATAGGAAGTTGCACCAACGGCAGGTTAGAAGATTTAGAGATTGCAGCTAGAATATTGAAGGGAAAACATGTGAAAGAAGATGTGCGCTGCATTGTGATACCTGCCTCCAAAAATGTCTACATAAGGGCTTTAGAAAAGGGAATAATAGAAACTTTAGCAAAAGCGGGTTGCACGATAGGGCCGCCTACATGCGGACCATGTGTAGGCGCCCATATGGGACTCCTAGGCCCAGAAGAGGTGGCTGTTTCAACAGCCAACAGAAACTTTACAGGGCGAATGGGCGATCCGACCGCCAAGATATTTTTAGCCAGCCCGGCGACGGCTGCTGCCACCGCCTTAGAGGGGCGTATTGCTGACCCTAGAAGGTATATGGAGGGATGAGCACTTGAGGGGAAAAGCCATCAAGCTTGGGGATGACATAAACACGGATCTTGTAATAGCGGGAAGATACAAGTTCCGCTCCGTAACTATTGAGGATATGGCAAAACATATTTTCGAGGATCTAGATCCAACACTGGCCGCCAGAATTAAACCAGGCGACATAATTGTTGCAGGCAAAAACTTTGGATGCGGGTCTAGCAGAGAGCAGGCTCCAAGGGTAATGGTTACTGCAGGCATATCCGCTGTTATAGCCAAGTCCTTTGCCAGGATCTTCTTCAGAAACTCAATAAATGTGGGCCTACCAGCAATAGCTGTTGATCCAACATTCATAGACTCAACATCGGACGGCGACGTTCTGGAAATAAACCTTAAGGAAAGCACCGTAAAAAACGTTACAAAAGGATTAGTAATGAATTTTAAACCCTTCCCACCCCAGCTTAGGGAAATAATAGAGGCCGGAGGACTAGTGCCCTACGTAAAAAAGAAGGGCATACTCCTATAAAAACGGCTGAATGATAAAAGAATACTAGGGGGAGCACCCCGGCTCTCTGTGTCTATATTTATCCTCCTTAAGCAACCTATGCTATGTCATCTTCGAAGTTGAAATCTGACAAAAAGACATTTTATAACAAATAACATTCATCCTTCCAAAATATCATTTTTATACGTTATAGCGTCTTTCGCTAACGAAAGGAGAAAGGAGAAATGGAAAGCAGCACCCTCAAAGTATTGCTTATCATCACAGCCCTAACGGCAGACTCGATTATGCTCTACAACAACATACAAACATCCATGGAGAAGCTAAATCAGCAATTCAACAACATCATGACACAAACAATAGGCTTCTTAGATAACGCATGGGAAACAGCCAAAAAATTCCAAGACCCAAACTACAATTATAACGCATCAGAGCTAGGAAACTTTACAATACCAGAACTACACGTAATAAACCCCACTGAAACAAATTCCACAGGCAACCCATAGAATCAAAATAAGACACATGCTGGGGAATAGGTTTACATATCGGTTCAAATTCAATTTATGTATGCTTGATGTGATAACACTCAACACATGCAAAATATTTCTTGTTCTTTCAGTGGTCTATCCTGTTTATAAGATTCTAAACAAAAGAAAATTGCGAGAAGGATCCAACTCCTATAGCACTACAAAACGAGTTTTATATCAACTACACGTTAATGGTTCCAAAGTGGCAGTGATATTTGGATTCATACACGGGATAATAATATCTCAAATAGACCAGATATATACGATTACAGGATGGCTTTTCGGGATCTTGATGGTCATTCAAATGGGGCTAGGAACCTTTCTCAGCATCAAAACCAAATCTAAACCCATGAACAGGGAAGATAATGTTAAATGGAGAAAGATACGAATAATTAAATGGATTTTGACAATGCTGGTTTTTCTAGCTCTTGCCTTGCATTATCTATTATCTGACTGGTTATTATAACTGGAATTGTGCGCAATTAATGATTTAAACATCCTCCTAGAGTTTGGCGCCGGGGAGGGGATTTCAGCACCAATTTACCAGTAAAAGATTATATACATTTATCTGGGAATCTTTCTATTTCTCTAAGCATCCTCGCCAACAACTTTGGTTCAATCCTAAAGCCTTTGCTTACAAGCGTCAACAATATTTCTTTTGCTTCAGCCTTGCCCAGTAATTTTTCCCTTAAGGCTCTCATTATTACGTAAAATGTCCCTTTGACTTTTAGACCCAATGTTTCAGCGAATGCTCTCCCACTAGATTCATCCATCAATAGCAGCGTGCCAATTTTACGTGCCAGCAGTATCGCTTGCGCCTCTCCTAAATGAATTTCAAAGGCATGTTCCATCATTTTTTCACAGAGCTTAATCTCGTTTTCATTTAGTTTTACGATCTTCATCCAGCCTTGTTCGATACATTCTTTTATTGCAAGCGCGTCGCTAAATCCTTCTTTCAAGCCCATCTCAACAGCTTCTCTGTAAACCTCTTCTGGAATAATTACCTCGCCGAAAAGTTTTTTGAGCAACATTATTCTGCCTATTTTTGAGAGCCATATCAGCGGGCTTGTGTTGGAGACTATAGGCAAGGGGGCTTTTCCTCGCTTAAGCCTTCACATCCTCTTCTAAATCGTGTTCTGAGTATTGTATCAGAACGCCTTTCTCAACTAAAATCTTGTAGAAGCCCCACAATGATACTCCAGCTAGTTGAGCTGCCTTCCAGCCAGTGATTTGCCCTTTTCGATAAAGCTCAACAGCGTGATTTATATTCTTTTCTTTAACACCGTTTTCCAGAATCTCGCGTATTAAAGCCGATCTGTTTTTTCCTTCTCTATCCGCTAATTCGCGGAGTTTCTTTATGGTCTCGCGAGGTAATCTTAGGCTGATCGTCTCAGACAAGAAAATCACCGTAATACAATATATATTAATTGTATTATATAAACTATGCTGAACTCATGTGCTTTTCTTACGAAGGAATACGGTACTTGCAACTGTTCATCTTTAAGTTGTTGAATACCCTTCCTCAAGGGAACCGACTCGAACGAATCTTAAATGGTATAACGACGCCGGGGAGGGGATTTGAACCCCTGCGGGCCGGAGGCCCACTGGCTATCTTGTCTCTCAGCCCCATCCTAGATTGCTAGCCATGATCTCGACTCTGGTCCTCACACGTTGGATTGTGAGGAAGGCCAGCGCATTAACCACTCTGCCACCCCGGCTATTCAAGGAAACTACTTCATATCCTAAAAAGGATTTCCACTTTCCCAAAGGGAAGTGCTAAAACCGCTTCTTAAAACCCCACAGTCTCTTTAATTGCCGACCATGCAGAATCCCAAGTTAGTATAGCCTCACTAAATCTGCGATATCCACACTATGCTCGTATATCTGCATCAAAGCAGACATCGCTGCGAGAAGATATGGAACTATATCTGGACTCTGCACTCGAGCATTAGTCTCTATGGTTTCGTAAACCTTAGCTATTTTTCCACGCATATCACTCACGCTAACAGCCAAGGCGACATCGCCAGCCAAGAATGCCCTTACAGCATTCTCATGAGCCTCAAAGCAAAGTTTATGAAATTCAAGAAGGGCCACCTTCAAGGAATCAGCCAACTTTACCCCCCTTAAATTTTCAACCTTATATGCAGCGCGCACACATTCATCACCAATATTCTCCACAAGGCTGGCCGCCAAACGGAAGTCTAAACACTCAATAGGCTTAACTCCAAGCCTTTCGCTTAAGCTGGGATTCTGAATAATCGTCCTTAAAATGCGTATTAGAAGGAAATATAGCCTATTAACTTCCTCATCACGGGCAATAACGCTTTTCGCCAAAGTGACATCTCCATTAACTATTGCATTAACAACATCACGGTGCATACCGGCAGCAAGAGCATAGGCCCTCCGAAGGATTTTGTCAGGAGGAAAACTGGAGGGCTCTAGTAAGCACTGCAAAACTATCTTTGAATAATCCTCCTCAATAATTTCAAGGCCAACCAATCGACTGGCCGTCCTTTTGACATCTTCCCGAACCTCTAAACCAATGCCATCTTTCCCCTCAACCCTTATAATATCAAAGCCCAAAAGATACTTCCCAGTAATTTCACGACTTAAATAGGGCCCAGGCTTCAGAACGGCAACACGTGGAGAAGGTGTGCTCCCATATTCGGTGTCGACAAGAAGTTTACCATCACTAGTCTCGCTTAGAACAACTGTTGACCCCTTCTTTAAACCATGGCGTTCAGCCCAATCTTTAGGAAGGCACACGAAAAAAGTGCCGCTTGGAGTTTCTTGGACTTTACGAATTTCGCCCAAGCTTGTGCGCCACCCAATACTTAAGCAGATATTAACAGATTTAAACAAAAGATCAAAATATATAAACTTAAACTTAGGTGTTAGTAGTGAACAGCGATTATATATTGGGCATAGATCTGGCTGGAAAAGAAAAGAATCCAACTGGAATAGCATTATGGCTTGGTAAAAGGGTTGAAACTTCCATAATATACACAGACAAAGAAATTATGCAACTAATAACGGAAAATAAGCCAAAAAATGTTGCAATCGATGCGCCTCTTAAACTTCCTAAAAGAGGCTTGTTTAGAAAAGCTGACAAGGAAATGGTGAAAAGGGGATTTAGAGTTTTTCCACCAGGCTTGCCCAGCATGAGAACCCTTACGCTGAGGGCAATCAAACTAAATAAGTTAATAGCCAAAGAAGGAATAAAAACAATGGAGGTGCATCCAACTTCAACACGCAAGGCTTTAAGCATGCCGGTGAAAAATTGGGTTGAAATTCAGAAAGTCCTTAACGCCATAGGTATAGAGGGAAGCCCAAAAACTCGCACTTTAACATCACATGAAATCGACGCTATAACCGCTGCCCTAACAGCCTATCTTCATGAACGCAATTTAACAGAAGCCCTAGGTGATGATGAGGAAGGATATATTATAATCCCAAAAAGGCAGGACTGGAGGAACATTATACTGTGAATATCGCAGAGAAACTTCAAAAAGCCGTTGAGCTCACGATCTCAGCAGGATTCCAGCTAGACAGGGACGCATTCGAATTTTTAAACTTAGCAGCTTCAACAGTAGATCCTGTTGAGATAGTAAGCAGGACGCTTGAAAAAATAGGGAAGATGAAAGATAAACCACTGTTCATCGAAAGGCATCTCTTAGAGGAAACGGTGGAAACCCATCACAGAAGCCAAGAAACCTTTACCATGTTAGAAATCAAACAACAGCAAGAATTTCCAATTTTAGAGGGAAAGAAAATCTTTCGTCCATACGCAAAAGAAATTGAAGCAGAGATTAATATAATAGAAGACCCAGGCAGCAAATCATGCACGGATGGAACGATTGAAGATTACCTTGAATACTTCAGAGATAGATTCAGGAAAATGGAAAAACTTCTTAGGCAAAGGATCGACGTCAGAGACGCTGTCTCAATCCTTGACGTATTAAAGGCAGCGCCAAACACCAAGCATAAGATAATTTGCATGGTAACAGAAAAAAGGGAAGCAAAGCAAAGAATACTACTTACCGTTGAGGATCTCCAAGTCAGCGCCACGGTACTTATACCACAAAATGCGCCTCATGAACTCTTAACCAAAGCAAGCAAAATTTTGCCGGATCAGGTGATATGCATCATTGTATTAAAAACAAGGGGTAATCTGCTTATTGCTGAAGACATAATTTTCCCCGACGTAGCCAAAAAAACTCAAAATAGGGCGGCAATCCCAGTCTATGCAGCACTAACCTCTGACATGCATGTAGGCAGTACAATGTTTCAAAAAGAAGCCTTCAACAGGTTTATCCTATGGCTTAATGGCAAATATGGAAATGAAAAAATGCGTGAGATTGCCGGTCATGTGAAATACGTTTTGATCGCAGGAGACATTATCGATGGAATTGGAGTTTATCCAAATCAAATTAAAGAATTATCGATAAGGGATGTCTACGCACAGTACAGACTTGCTGCAAAGCTCATTGAACAAATTCCAGACTATATAGAAGTAATAATTATACCTGGGAATCATGACACACCGAGAAAAGCCCTACCTCAACCTCCACTATCTGGGGAGTATCTCGAGCGGCTACAAGAGTCAAGAAAGGTTTACTCTTTAGGAAACCCAAGTTTGTTTAGCCTACATAAAGTTGAGGTATTAATGTATCATGGGCGCAGCCTTGATGACGTTATCTCAACGGTTCCGGGGATGGAATACGATCATCCAGAAAAAGCCATGTCGCTTCTCCTACAATACCGCCACTTGGCGCCGGTTTATGGGGCTAAGACACCGATATCACCTGAACGCAGAGACTTTTTAGTCGTAGAGCGCCTACCTGACATATTTCACTCAGGTCACATTCACACTTTAGGACACACAAACTACAGAGGAATTCTTATAATCAATTCTGGCTGCTGGCAAGCGCAAACAGATTATATGAGAAGGCTAGGAATTACACCAATGCCGAACCTTGTCCCAATTGTAAACCTGCAAACCTTTGATGTTGAAGTTCTATCCTTTAATTAGGATACTCCTCTGGCAATTAAGCGTGCAACCCTTAAAGGTTCAGGAATTCTGAGGATGGAAAAAGCCTTTAAAAGGCCCTCAGACCATTCAATATCTTTTCCTATGCTTTCAATATACAGTGGTGGCGCATTATCCACAACGTTCACCTCAATAATTGGTCCAAGTTTCTCAAAAGTTTGCCATCGAACCCTCCAGTCCTTAAAATGCCGCTTAAGGGCTCTTTTAACAGACATATTATTTGGTTTTACTCTAGAAACAACCACCACTGGCTTACAAAATGTCTTAAAAAGACAGAAGGGGTCAATAATGTTAAATCCTGCAAATGAAACTCCAGCAAGCATGATCACATCAAATGTCCACTCGGTTAAGGCTTTAACAACCTTTTGCGTTGCGTCTAAACCATCAACTTTTACCTCTACAAATTTTAAGTCAGCAATTTTTAAGCCATCAAAGAGCACTAACGCCAAGAGCGTGTTCTTTGAAATGTCCCTCTCAAAGCTACCATCCTCGATTCCTATTACGCGAAGCTTCCGCAAGGCATTTAGGCTCATAATCAACCAAACGTCCAAGCCTAGCATCATTAGCGAAGGCCTCTTTAATAAGGGTGCGCGTAACCTCCAATCTAATTTTCTTTGTCCTCCCATAGCGCCCCATATTAACAATTTGTGCATTTAAAATCCCTAACACGTCAAGCTCGTTTATGAGGGTGCTTACACGCCGCTGGGTTAATGGAGCTATTGACAACTCTCTACATAATTCGCTATAAACCTCAAAAATGTCGCCTGTAATAGCCTTATAACCATTTGCCTTAGAAAGCTGAAAAACGCTTAAAACAACAAGCTTTGAATGAAGTGTTAAATTTGCCAAAGCTTCAAGAACCCGATTATGTTCAATAATCTTCTCAGCCTCCCTAATGTCATCCTCAGTAATGACACTTGAACCCTTGCGCTCTGCAACTTCTCCAGCAACTCTAAGCAGGTCCAAGGCTCTG
>CAZAPQ010000018.1:0-2059 GCA_964487415.1 uncultured Candidatus Bathyarchaeia archaeon
AAAGCAAAGCCGTTAGTCAGGCCGAGCACAAGTATTGGAATGCCTATGCGTAGAACAAGCCCCATCCACTCGGCATTAATATCCCCTGTAAATAATATCTTAAAATCTGGGTAACTTTTCCTGAGAATGTAGGCCTGACCAATAATTGATATTATCTTACCCATAACATCCGTTAAGGCTGCACCCACAACCCCAAGCCTTGGAAAGGGGTTAATACCCAGCACCAAAAAAGGATCCAACAAAATATTAATGCCTAGAGAAACCACATTAACCATGGCTGGACGCTTAGTATCCCCAACGCTTTGAAGCAACGTTGTATAAGTAAGAGCTATATAATTGAAAAACAAGTCAAAGGCCATCACTCCTGAATATGCCATAATATCATCGAAAATCTCCTGAGGCGTAGACATAATTAACCCGAATATTACACCCCTAAATACAAAAAGAAATGTGCCTACCACTGCTCCAGAAAGTATGGACACCGTGAAAAACCGTGAAGCCTCAACGCTCGCCTTATCATAGGCTTTACCTCCAATATATTGGGAAACCATGCTCAGGCAGGCGGTTGTTAAAGCATTAGTAAGCGCATTAAACAGCATTAGGACAGGCCACATCTGCCTAGGAACAGCCACAACAATTTCACTGTAGTTGCTTAGCCAATAAGTATCAGCCAAACTGTAAGACACGACGACAAGCTGGTTTAAAAGTGGAGGAAATCCAAGCCAAAGAATAGTTCGAATGATAGGCCCATTAATTATTTTATCTCTATATTTGCCTATTGCAGGCGACTTAAAAGAGTCTTCAGCCTTACCATCAGCCATAAAATCCCTTGATTCTTGTTGTAATAATAAAGCATTTCTATAAAGAAACGGCACAGCCCCATCAACTTCTTCTATTCAGGCTAAAAAGCCGAAATGGAGATTCGCCCCTCTAGAAACGAAAATAAACGAAGTTTATATATAGACAACCAATGGAGGCGCGGATCCATTAGAAAATGGGAGTGGCGAATATTGCTAAAAACATCTGGGAACCATAAAATGCCTAAAAACATGTTTTTAGCAGCAGAAAAATACTCCTAAACTCTAAATCTTTGACCTTTTCCCTTTACGTAAATTTCACGTAAATCAATATTTTATCAAAAAAATGTCAAATAAAATAAGAAGATAATTTTAAACACGATTTCAGTTTACATCTAAAATGCCAAATATATATCTGTAGAAGCCGAATCCTTACGAAAAACATGGGCGCTCCCGCTGATCCAAAGCTCTCTTGAAAATTTAATTTCATGAGCTTATTGTAGGAGAGCCTGTAAGCCCTCAAAACCAGCAAATGAGGGATAGAAGCAAGCTACCTAAACGCTTGAAGGCTATAGGCTTCTATCAGAGTTTGGCTCGCCAAAAACACTCAACTTTCATCCATCTGAACAGCTACTTTTTGTGGAAACGGCAAGGTTAAGATAAACTTCAGATTGGCATAGAGAAGAACCCAGAAAGTGAATACTTGTGAGGAGGCCTACTGCTCTCCCATCACTTGGATTATCACTGTTCGCCTTCTAGGGTGAACATCCGTCTCCACGAAAATGAGCGACTGCCAAGTTCCAAACTCAACCCTACCATCAATTACAGGCAGCGTTTTATCCGGGGGCAGAAAAATCGATCTCAAATGAGAGTGAGCATTAGAAGGGTGCATGTAGGCACCATGCTTTGGAATAAGCTTCTCAAGTAAAACCTTGATGTCATTAAGCAGGCCATACTCGCTTTCAGTTAGGATTAACACGCCAGTTGCATGTGGAGCAAACACGTGCACTATGCCATTTTTTATCCCGGAACGGGAAACTGCCTCCTGAACCTTATCGGTTAAATCTATAAATTCTATTTCCCCCTTCGTCTGGAAAGTATAGCTTGTGTTAAATACCTTGAAATCCGCCATACGCCACATCCCTCAGCTTAATCAATAGCCAACTATGCCATCGCATTTGAAAAACTTTCTGAAACCAATCTCCAATAAGCCAGTTAAGCGCCAATCAAGTGTCTTGTTGATGCTTTTGTATACAAGAATA
>CAZAPQ010000019.1:0-5418 GCA_964487415.1 uncultured Candidatus Bathyarchaeia archaeon
GCTGCTGAAATAGGCGATATATTCGTAACAACCACAGGCAACATAAATGTGATAAGAAAGGAACATATGCAGAAAATGAAAGATGGGGCGCTTCTAGCCAATAGCGGCCACTTCAACGTTGAAATAAACTTAAAGGACCTAGAAGAGCTCGCAGTCTCCAAAAGAACCATAAGGCCCAATTTAGAAGAGATTATTCTAAAAGATGGCAGGAAACTTTACCTTCTTGCGGAAGGCAGGCTTGTAAACCTTGCAGCAGCGGAAGGACATCCCTCAGAGGTCATGGACATGTCCTTTTCAAATCAGGCGTTAAGCGTGGAATACATTGTGAAAAACGAGAAAATGCCTCCTAGGGTATATCCTGTGCCTAGGGAAATAGACGAGTCCGTGGCAAAAATGAAGCTTGAGGCTATGGGCATAAGAATTGATAATCTAACAGAAGAGCAGAAAAGATATTTGACAGCGTGGGAAATGGGGACGATATAACATTTAACATGGTAAACTTTAAAAGGAAACATGCTATAACATGGCTTTATGTGGTGACATATATGGTTAGTAAAGATCAAGCAATAGGCGGCGTAATATTCATCGTCTGCGTTCTACTGGCCATTCTCTACGTGGTAACCCTATTTTACCCTCAGTGGATAATAGGCTTAGGCTGGGCAGAGAGCGCCAGTGCAATTCAGTTCTGGGTAGTAGCGGTCCCAGTTTTCATAGCATTCGTAGCCGTCATGCTTATCGGGGCATGGATAGGCTGGACCATGGCAACAACCCCCCCGCCGAAACCAATAGAAGAGATAACTAAAGAGATAGAGGAAGAGGAAAAGAAGGCAAAGGAAGAGAAGGCTGAAGAAGCCGAAAAAAGCTGAAAAGTGACGTTGTCCATAAGTATTTGAAGCTAAATTATCCACATTTTCTCTACATAGTACCTGTAGAACTTAATGTTTCAAGCAATTCATTTAAATCGAAATGATTACCAGCGCCAACCAATTGCAAGCAACTAAATTATGCTTGAATTATTCCATTTTTGGTGAAGCTAACCTTTTTAAGTCCTCTACGCCCTCAGCGTAACCAGAGGCTATTAGGATATCGCCTGCTTGGATTTGGATATCAGGTCTAGGCCTAATACATTTTTCGCCTCGTTTTATGGCTAATATCCACATTCCAGTTTTCTCTGGAATTCGAGCTTCCCGCAGCGTTTTATTTACAAGCATCGAATCTTCAGCTACTTGAGTATAAACTATCGTTTCTTCAGCCTCCGTTATTGCGAGTTTTAGCACTTGATGCGACTTTATACCCCTCAGAACAACCTCGGCTATTTGCGCCGCAGCATCTGCAATTTTTTCCGCTGCAACGCCAAGTCTTATGAGCCCAAGGAACCCTTTAGCCTCCTCCTTCTTGAATTGGCTAGAAAGCACAAGCAATTCGAATTCCGTGTGAAGTTTATCAATGTGCTCCTCAAGCCTTTGAACCTCCTCAGCCAATTCCTTATTGTCTAGTAATAAAGAGGAATAGGCTAAGTCTATCATTAGCTCTGATGTATCCTTAAGTTCTGCAAACTTTGCAACAATTTTCTCGAAATCAACTTCAGCATTCCCTGACATTTTAGTCCCTCAGTTGAGCCTTCCTAGCCTCGCAGATTTCTTTAAACTCCTTTAAGCCTTCTGGAGCCCCCCTGACAATGAGAACGTCACCTGCAAGAATCCGCTCATTTTCCTTAGGATTGATTATCCAGTCTTTATCCCGAAATATAGCCAAGATATCCACGCCCATCCTGGGCGCCAAGTCCAGTTCGCCGATAAGTTTGCCTATAATAACCGAGGATTTATGCACTGTGGCCTTAATTAGGCGCTTTTCAAGTCTCTCAAAGACATCGCTTACAATTGGATGAACGCCTATATCTTGGGTGACTATGGCGGCAATATCGGCCGCAGCGTCTGAAATTTTATCCGCAGCGGATGCTACCACGGTAACCCCTAATAGGGCTTCCGCATCCTCTGCGTCTCTAGCAGCTATCATGGTCATAATGTCAAGCAGGTAGGCAAGATTATCAATTTTCCTTTCAAGCTCTAAAACAGCCTCAGCGAGTTCCCTATCGTTAAATAAGGCTGCAGAGTAGGCCAGATCAATCATAAGTTCAGAGAGATTTTTCATTTCAAGTAAAAGCTCTCTTACTGGTATTGGCTTATATTCCACCTTTTCAAAGGGAGGCATGGTTTTAAAGTCGCTCCAGCAATATTAATCACTTAAAAAAGTATTTTTAAACCTATTCTTCTATGGGGGAGAGCGAAGTGAAAGCCTAAATAGTCGTAAACAAGAGGATGCAAATAAACAATGAAATGGTTGTCACACTATCAGCCAAGGAGCTTTCTAATGGAATTTCAAAGTTATCCGGGTCTAATCCTCTTTGATATGTTATGATGGCAATGGTATAGGAAATCATTATAATTGTGGATGCCGCAAGCATGTTGACTGAAAACAAAAAGACAGCAAATTTCAGAAGATTCACTGGACTTAAAATTTCTTTGATCGCAAGGCCAAAAATGGAATAAACAAAATACATAACCATGGAGGCCGCCCAAGCACCCGTAATTTCTTTAAAGTGATTTCTGATTGAGGATAAGGATGGGCTGAGTGTGCCAATGGCCAGTTTTGTTGTAGTGGTTGATCCAACCGTAGAGCCAACATCGCCGATAGTATCAATCAGGGCGGGATAAACCACATATATGGGATAAGAACTATAAACCTCCCTTCCATGTATCGTCTCGTCAATACTGCTCAAAAATGTCCCAGCAACATTAACTATAAAGGAAACGATAATTGTCGTCAGAAGCGACTCTTTAAGGGTTCTTATAAACTCATTTTCGCCCCTATTCTTAGTTAAAAGATAAATGGCGACAAAGAAGGCAAGCAAGCTTAAAAAAAGCAGGAAGTATCTGAAAAGAAGGTTGTACAGTAGAAGAAGACTTAACAGCAGGACGTAAACTGCCGTAATAAAGAAATCAGCAACGGTGGACTCTATCGGATACAGAACTATGTCTGGATCCAAACCGTGTTTAAAGGAGGTAAAGGACACAGCTAAAGTCAATGGAGAAATTATGATTAACGCTATAGTCATGGTTGCCACAACAATTCCAATCATATCCAAGATGTCAGTTAATGTTAAACCTGCGTAAAATCCGCGAAATAGGGTTGCAACGCCGCCCATAAGAATGCTTGTCTCAAGGGTCAGCACAACAATTGCCTTAAAAAGCAGATAGAAGCTTTTCGTATTGCCGAAGATTCTTGGTTGAATTGTTCCGAGATGTAGAGCCGTGCCTAAACGACCACAGAACAAGCCGCCTATGACTCCTCTGGCACTGAGAATGGGCGGATAAATCGCAACGGCCCACGGCACTTTCTCGAAAAGCCCTGAGCTATAGGCGAATAGTGATCCAGCAAGAATTCCAAAGAGATTGAATGCATAAGCAACTAAGGATTGCCTAAATGCAGCGCTGAATTTTTTATCATTCGAGATCATTGCTATTTTCCTCCTTAAATCCTAAGAACACAGAGCCGAGAGGGAGAGATTTTAAAATGATTAAACTAAAATATGCAGAGGCGGGTCTCAGCAAAGGTAAATAGACTTTGGAATATTTCTCCATTAAACTGTTGGTTAGCCTCATTCTGTTCGCCTTCTGCAACTTCTTGGTTTCCACTCATCCATAGTCCTCTCGACTGCGTCCCATTTTCCAACATCTTTGGCTAAAATTGGTGTAAGGAACTCCCTTAATTATTTTTCCAATCTTGAAAGTGTATACCTGCAAATCTATTCCACTTCATTTAAGTGTCAAAGCCAGTTTGGTTCCAATAATAAACTTTGGGATACCTATTTGCAATCGGAAATTCTGGATCATCGTAAACTACGTCCAAGCGTAAGCAATACTCTTTGAGAAGTCCGCTTAATAACCCCCAAATCTGCGTTGATTTCTCATCTGGCCCCCACAAACCCCATATCTTATCATTTGGATGTCGCATGCCCCATCCATAGTTTTTAGGAAGAACAAGGGCTGCTTCTGCAACTACTGAGCCATGAATCGCATTTTGGTTTTTTAAACAATCATTCCAAAAGCGTTCCAGCGCCTCAAAATGTTCATCAGTCATTATCCCAAAAGGACTTTTCATGTCTTCAGCATAGTTGAAAATGATTATGTAGTCTGCGCCGCACTTGTAGGCATCAAGCATTTGGTTATAGATGTTTTCTGCACTATCTAAATATGGTGGGTGTCTATATTTCCACGTTATCATTATTCCCCAACTTTTGTTCTGCATTGTAGCTGCACCCCTCACAAGCGCTATATCTTGAGCAAATGTGTGGTTCCAACCCACTTGGGCGAGCACCACATCGTATCCTACCAGATAATCAAACCAGTAGAGCGCATAGTCAGAAACAAAGACATTTAAGGAGTTAGATTTAAGAAAATAAAACCCATCATCCATATGGAATAGTTGAACATATGTCTCTGCTACTAAGTCATAAGATAATTTGTCTATTGTTATGTTAAATTGGGATAACATGGTCTCCCATTTATAATCAATGAAAATGCCTCCGGGTTCATCATAATAATACACTCCCAGGAATTTGTCGCCCCAACGTTTCTTCGCCATCTCAATCCATGATAGGCGCCATTTCAGATTTTTTGCTGCGAGAACTCTTGAATCAAGATCGCCGAAAAACACTATTATATGAAGCCCAGCGTCAAATGCATATTCACAAATTTCAGTCATAACCGTCTCATTAACGCTCACCGGCCCTGAGAGAAGTACAAACAGGTTAGTGTAATTTTTTACACGATTTATGAGAATTTTGGCTTCATCAGCCGTGCTTCCACAAAAAGCTATGCCCACGTAAACTTCAACCTTTTTACTTTCTCCATTTTTTGGATGTAAAGATAAGAGGAAAACCACGATTAATATTTCCACAATGCATATGACAACAAGAACATACTTGAATTTCAATTGATTACCCTCCTCATAAGTTTAAAACTTTTATGATAAAATTTGTTACGCCGCTTCTTTATTATTCAAATATGGATTCGGAATCCATATTTTCCATTCACAAGCTAGTTAAATACCTCCCTTGCTTACTATGTAGCGCCATAGGTGGTGTTAACTCTGAGCATACAATTTAGCTATCACCAAAGAAGGGAAATAAAAGCAAAAATCTCAGAAGCCCTCAAGAACGATATAAAGCACCTAAATACAAATTTTCAAAAAATATTGATAGATGACCTGGTAACAGCTTTTCAAAATAGAATGAACGTGCTAAAGCGTATCCAGGAAAAAACCAGCTCTAACGAAGACTAAAAGGGTCCGGAAACATAGTTCAAATCCATAAAAGCTTTATATAAAAATGGAAGGAAAAATATGCCAAGAGGGTTT
>CAZAPQ010000020.1:0-11594 GCA_964487415.1 uncultured Candidatus Bathyarchaeia archaeon
GAACTAGCCCAGAGAACTGAAGGCTACACTGGCGCCGACCTTGCTGCCATATGCAACATGGCGGTTATGCTCGCCATAAGAGAGCATGTTATGAACTCTAAATCCCCTGAGGAGGCTAAAAATAAACTTAAGAACTTGAAGGTTTACAGGCGCCATGTTGAAGAGGCCATGAGGAAGGTTAAGCCAATGTCCCAAAGGGAACTCGAATTATACAGGAGAATCTCCGAAGAGTTCGCTAAAAAGTAGCATAAAGGCCAGATGCTTTCGCTTTAATTTTACGAACAAGAAGGTAAGGTTAATTTTAGCTTTTGCTGACCCCGTTGGGTCGAAAAATCCTTTTGACGCCGGCTATGTTCTAGCCGAAAATTGAGGCTTGGCAAAATAAATAATTATAGTATGAAGGAATAGTTGGGCCTTTCATCCTTTGGCGCTTTTCATTTGCTCATAGGGATAATTGCCAGAAGATGCCTTAATGTATACGTTAAGTAAAAAGACGCCATCCTAAGCGACAGTTATTCGCATTAAAGGACGCGCTAAATTTATTAATAAGCTGTGCCGCTTGAAAGTTAGCAAACAATCTGCTAGGGGAAATCTTTCATGGAATGGTTCTTCATAACCCCAATAGCGGGTTTAGCCTCTATCGCATTGGCTGGCTATCTATACCGTTATGTGACAATTCAAGATCCCGGCACAGAGAAGATGCAGGAAATAGCTAACGCCATAAAGGAAGGCGCAGTGGCCTACTTAAAGCGGCAAAATATGACTTTGGCCATCTTCGTCGCCGTTATGACCGTGATTCTGGGGATAATCTACGGTTTTCTTAAAAGCCCACAGCATGGGGTTAGTATCGCCGTTGCCTATGTTTTTGGCTCTATCTGCACAACTGTAGCCGCCTATTTAGGAATGATCACCGCAGTTAAGGCTAATGTTAGAACAGCTAATGCTGCGAGACATGGGCTGAAGAAGGCTTTTCCAGTGGCCTTTTATGGCGGAGCCGTTATGGGTCTATCCATAGTAGGCCTAGCCCTTCTGGGAATAAGCCTGCTCTTTTATTTGTATAATGTTGTTTTAGGCTGGAGTGAGGTGGACGCCGCTAATGTTGTTCTGGGCTTCAGCTTTGGAGCCAGCGCCTTAGCACTGTTTGCAAAGGCAGGCGGCGGTATATACACAAAAACCGCTGACATTAGCGCGGATCTCGTTGGAAAAGTTGAGCTGGGGATTCCTGAAGATGATCCGAGAAATCCAGCGGTGATAGCTGACAATGTTGGAGATAATGTCGGTGACGTTGCTGGCATGGGAGCAGATCTCATAGACTCCTACATTGCAAGTATAATAGCCTCAGTCATAATAGGCGCAGAGGTGGGCAATGTCACGCTAACAACTTTACCTCTTACAATAGCAGCAATGGGCATTTTCGCGTCAATCTTAGGGGCTCTATTTGTGAGACAAAGCATAAAAAACAATCCGGGAGCAGCATTGAACAGGGGAACATTCTCCACCTGTATAATTTTCGCTATACTACTATTGATAACCACCTATTACTCAGGCTTGCCTGGGGACATGTGGCTTGGAGTATTCCTCCCAACAGTCTCAGGGCTAATTGCCGGAGTTATAATTGGCGTAACAACCGACTACTTCACATCTATAGACAGAGGTCCAGCTCAAAAGGTTGCTAAGGCCTCAACAACAGGCGCAGCAATAAACATTCTAACAGGCTTCTCTTATGGAATAGTGAGCATAGTCCCGCCGATAATTGGCATTTGCGCTGCAACCCTTGCCGCATGGTATCTTGCAGACGCTTTCGGCGTCTATCCATTCTATGGCGTGGCCATCTCTGCAGTGGGTATGCTTTCAATTGTGGGCATGATAATATCTTCTGACGCTTATGGACCTATATCCGATAACGCGAAGGGCGTAGCTGAGCAGTCTGGTTTAGGCGAAGATGTTATCGAAGTTGCGGATAGACTTGACGCTGCCGGAAACACTTCAAAGGCTATAACAAAAGGTTTCGCCATAGGCGCAGCAGCATTAACCGTACTTGCACTCTTCGCAGCTTACGCCGAACTTGTTGACATAAAGGTCTTAGACTTAATGAAAACCGAGGTTGTAGTTGGACTATTTATTGGCGGAATGATGCCTCCACTGCTTTCAGCTCTGTTAATTTTGGCCGTTGGAAGGAACGCTGAAAGAATGGTGGAGGAAGTAAGGCGCCAATTCAGGGAAATTCCAGGACTGATGGAAGGGAAGGCAAAACCGGACTATGCGAAGTGTGTGGACATTGCAACAAAGGGCGCCATCAAGGAGCTTATTTTGCCGTGCTCCCTGGCAATTGTGGTTCCAATATTGACTATAGTGTTTTTAGGCAAAGAGGCCCTTGCAAGCTTCCTAGCTGGAAGCATTGTTACTGGAATAATCTTCGCCCTTTTAATGGCCAACTCCGGCGGACTATGGGACAACGCCAAAAAATTCATCGAATCCGGAGCCCATGGTGGTAAAGGCTCAGAAGCCCACAAGGCTGCAGTTACAGGCGATACTGTTGGGGATCCCTTTAAGGATACTGCCGGCCCGTCGCTTAATACCATGATAACTGTAATGTCTTTGGTTGCTGAAGTGTTCGCTCCAGTGATACTTCTTCTAATCGCCTAAAACCTCGCCTCTTTTTATATTGTCTAGCATATTATAAATGCTATGATGCCTTGGAAATTTTATAAATGAGTTGTAACCATGTGCTTATCTAATTATAAAGTTAGGGGATGTTGATGTCGAAGCCATGGCATGCTATGGAAACTGAGAAAGTTTTAAACGAGTTAGGCGCTGGCATTGAGGGCTTATCCTCCCAAGAGGCTGCTGAGAGGCTTAGAAGATATGGATATAATGAGATTACAAAGGTTAAGCGTAGAACAGCCCTTCATATGTTTCTAGACGAATTCAAGGACATCTTTATTCTACTGCTAATCGCCGCAACTATTTTCTCAGCAATTATTGGCTATTGGGAGATGCTCCGTGGCGAAGTTGAGGGATTCATGGAGGCTTATGCAGACACAGTAACCATCGGCGCCATAGTTCTCCTATGTGCAATCACAGGTTTCATTCAAGAATACAGAGCTGAAAAAGCTGTGGAGGCGCTGAAAAGACTTGCGGCGCCAAAAGCCCGCGTAATACGGGATGGCAAAGAAACAATAATACCGGCCAGAGAGGTTGTGCCTGGCGATATAATCGCTTTAGAAGAGGGGGACCATGTACCCGCCGACGCGCGTCTCATCGAGGTTGTTGAGTTAAAGGCCAATGAGGCTGTTTTAACAGGAGAATCTGTTCCAGTCGATAAAGAATTGACTGTGCTTAGGGAGGATACCCCGATTTCTGAAAGGCGTAACATGGTTTTCTCCGCTACCCATGTTGTTTATGGACGGGGCAAGGCCGTTGTAACCGCGACGGGCATGAACACTGAATTTGGTAAGATAGCTGAAATGGTTCAAACAGCTGAAGAGGAGGAGACGCCGCTTCAAAGGAAGTTAAACAGGTTTGCAAGCAAAATAGCCAAAGTGGTTATAGCCGTCTGTGTTTTAATCTTTGTGCTTGAAGCCTTTGAGGTTATAATGCAGGGCCGCTTTGAACCAGAAGGATTCATACAGGCTTTCATGTCATCAATAGCCCTTGCCATTTCAGCTGTTCCTGAAGGGCTTCCCGCCATAGTTACAATCGCGCTGGCCCTAGGCGCAAGGGAGTTTGCAAAGCGGAACTCCATCGTGCGGAGGCTGTCCTCGGCAGAAAGCCTTGGAGCAGTTACAGTGATATGCTCAGACAAAACTGGAACAATAACCAAGGGGGAGATGACGGTACGCCAACTCTACGTGGACGGTAAAATCTTCGAGGTCACCGGAGTAGGGTACGAGCCTAAAGGCGAATTTCGTCAAGGCGAAAACGCAGTTAAACCTGAGGGCGACGTTAGCCTTCTCCTTCAGATAGGCGCTCTATGCAATAATGCCAGCCTAAGATTTAACGATCAAAAGAACAGCTGGGAGATATTCGGAGATCCAACTGAGGGCGCGCTTATCGTCTCCGCGTTTAAGGCTGGACTTGAAAAGGAAAAACTGGAGAAGGACTTTCCACGCATTGGCGAGATTCCATTCACTTCAGAAAGAAAGCGGATGACAACCATTCACAGAACCCCAGAAGGAACTGTTTACGCCTACATGAAAGGAGCACCCGAAGTTATCTTGGAAAGAAGCAGCCGAATAATCAAAAATGGCAGGGAACTACAACTAACGGAGGAGAAGAAAAGGGAAATACTGGAAATTAACGAAAAAATGGCTGGTAACGCTCTACGAGTACTCGCCATGGCCTATAAAAAATTGCCAGCAGATATGCAAAAATTCGACGCGGACATCGTTGAAAAGGATATGGTTTTCGTCGGATTAGAGGGCATGATAGACCCGCCCCGGGAAGAGGCAATAGAAGCCAACAAGTTATGCCAAAAAGCTGGAATAAAAGCCGTGATGATAACAGGAGACCATAAGCTCACCGCAATGGCTGTAGCTAAGGAGGTGGGCATCTACAGGGAAGGCGACATGGTTCTAACAGGCGCTGAGCTGGATCAAATAAGCGATGAGAAATTTGAAGAAATTGTTGAGAAAGTAACAGTTTACGCAAGAGTTTCTCCAGAGCATAAACTGAAAATTGTTAATGCCCTAAAAAAGAAGGGTCACATAGTCGCCATGACCGGAGACGGCGTGAACGATGCTCCGGCTGTGAAGGCGGCTGACGTTGGCGTCGCCATGGGAATAAGCGGAACAGACGTTACAAGGGAGGCGGCGGACCTCGTTTTAACAGACGATAATTTCGCCACAATAGTTAAGGCTGTTGAGCAGGGTCGTGTGATATACGATAACATAAGAAAGTATGCACGTTTCCTGCTGGCCTGCAACTTTGATGAGCTGCTTGTTATAGGAACCTTTGCAATTCTAGGCGGAATATTTGGCGCAGAAATGTTCCCGCTTCCATTATTGCCGGCAATGATTCTATGGATAAACCTTGTAACTGATGGGGCTCCTGCGGTTGCCTTAGCAACAGATCCGCCTGATGTTGGCGTTATGGATAGGCCCCCACGGAAGCCTGAAGAGGGAATACTTCATGGCATGGGTGCCTTCATAATAGCATCATTCATATTTCAGGCTGCCGGGACATTTCTAGTATTTTGCTTGGAATACTATGTTTGGCCGTCCCATCCATGGATGCTTCCAGGCGGTGGCATTGATGAAGCGGCAAGGTTGCTAACATATAGGGAGGCTACAACCACGGCCTTTGTTCAGGCAGCTATGTTTGAACTCTTCGTTGTCTGGAACTGTCGCTCTGAGAAGAGAAGCGTTTGGAGGATGGGCAGAAAAGCCTTTGAAAACAAGTTCTTCGTGATAGCCGACTTTGCTTCAATAGTGTTAACCCTTGGAATAACGTACATGCCCATAACACAGCAACTGTTCCACTTAACAGCTTTAAGCATAACTGACTTAGCATATGTGATCGGCGTAGCCAGTTGGGGTCTATTAATCTTTCCAGAAATTCTAATGGGCAGAAAAATCTGGAAATGGCGTTAAAAAACAATTTTTCCTTTCATAATCCTCAACTTTCAGTAGCAAGTCTCATCCTTAATTATTTTCGTTGAATTACATGGCTTTTAACATAAAACTATATATTCCACCATTGGAGATTGCACTAATTCTTTAAACGGTGATGTCATGTCCCAAAGTGTGGAATCGTATAGAGAGTTCTTCGAAAAAGACATAGTTCCACAAAGCTGGAAAGACAGGGTTTGGGACAAAGCCGATTTCAAAAAGTTCCATGAAAGCACGGTGATAAACAAGGAAGCCATGGAGAAGTGGTGGGAGAAATGGGCCAACGAGCTTTTCTGGTTCAAGAAATGGGACAAGGTGCTAGATGATGGTAACCCACCCTTCTATAAATGGTTTGTAGGCGCTGAAACAAATTTGGCCTATCTTGCCACAGACTGGCAAATAAGCAAAGGCAGGAAAAACAAAGTTGCCCTCATATGGGAAGGAGAACCATGGGACGAGACGCTTAAACAGCCAAAGGAAGTTAAAAAGTTCACATACTATGACTTATACCGAGAATGCAACATCGTCGCTTACGCATTAAAAGAGAAACTAAACGTCCAAAAAGGCGAAATCATAACCTTTTACCTGCCCATGATCCCTGAACTTCCATTCTACATGCTTGCAGTTCAAAGACTAGGCGTGGGACATAGCATAGTATTCAGCGGCTTCAGCGCAGAAGCCTTGGCCACAAGGGTTTTAGACAGCGGCTCAAGGATCATAGTAACAGCTGATGGCTTCTACAGAAGGGGGAAAATAGTAAATCTGAAGGCTGTAGTTGACGACGCAATAAAGATATGTGAAGAGCAAGGACTAAAAATAGAAAAGGTTATTGTTGTCAAGAGAGCCGGAATCGAGGTGCCATGGAACAATGATAGGGACATATGGCACCATGAGCTTATCGCTGATGTTCCTCCAAACATCCATGTTCCAGCTGAAAAATGCGGATATACTGGGATATCACATATCCTTTACACCTCTGGAACTACGGGGACTCCGAAGGCTGTTCAGCGATCCGCTGGCGGTTACGCGGTGGGACTCTACGCAACCATGAAACTTATCTTTGATGTTCAAGAGGATGACATTTTCTGGTGCACTGCGGATATTGGATGGATAACCGGCCACTCCTATGTTGTTTACGGTCCTCTAATCGTTGGCTTGACGACTATAATATATGAGGGCTCCCCAGACTACCCTGAACCAGACAGATGGTGGAGTATAATTGAGAGATACGGCGTAACAATCTTCTACACTGCCCCCACCGCCATCAGGATGCTGATGAAGTATCCTGAAGAGCTTGTCAAGAGGCATGATTTAACTACCTTACGAATAATTCACACTGTTGGTGAGCCAATAAACCCAGAGGCGTTCAACTGGTACTTCAAAAATCTCGGCAGAGAGAATGTGGTGGCCTCAAGCACATGGTGGATGACTGAAACCGGCCACATAATAACTGGACATTTTCCAGGCTTTGGAAAAATTTTCCCATTAAAACCTGGAACAAACGGTTATCCTCTACCTGGAATTGTGGTGGATGTTGTTGATGACGATGGTAATCCATGTCCACCGGGAGTCAGAGGCTACTTTGTAATAAAAACGCCATTTCCTGGCATGCTTGAGACACTTTATAAGAGCCCCCAAAGATACATTGATGCTTACTGGTCAAGGTTTAAGGGTAAAAATTACTTCTACACCGGCGACTTCGCTGTTAAGGATCAGGACGGATATATTTGGGTGCTAGGAAGAGCCGACGATGTCCTAAAGGTTGCTGGGCACAGAATTGGCACAGCTGAAATAGAATCAGCCATGGTTAGGCATCCGGCAGTTGCGGAAGCAGCCTGTGTTGGAAAAAGTGATCCTGTAAAAGGCCAGGTTCCTGTAATCTTTACAGTACTAAAGAAGGGTTTCTCCCCAAGCGTGGAACTAGAGGGTGAAGTTAAGAAGTACTTAAGGGCGACAATAGGGCCTATAGTGGCCTCAGACGCAACGATAATTTTCGTAGACTCGGTTCCAAAAACCAGAAGCGGCAAAATAATGAGGCGACTTTTAAGGGCTGTTGTTGAAGGAGCAACCCTTGGAGACATTACAACCTTAGAGGATGGCGTAGCCGTGGAGGAAGCCAAAAAAGCCTACGAAACAGTCAAAGTTGCAGTTGAAACGAAGAAATCCTAACCCGCTTTTCCTATTTTATAGTTAACCGCTTAAGGGTATATTCTTGTTATCGTCCTTGGGAAGGGTATCGCCTCTCTTATATGCTTAAGTTTGCAGATCCACATCACTGTTCTTTCAATTCCCAGGCCGAAACCCGAATGGGGCACCGCTCCATACCTTCTTAGGTCTAGGTACCACTCGTAGGCCTCCTTTGGTAAACCAAACTCTTCTATTCGCCGTTCCAGAAGCTTCAGGTCATGGATTCTCTGGCTTCCGCCTATTATCTCACCATAGCCTTCGGGCGCCATAAGGTCAGCGCATAAAACCACTTCCGGATTATCTGGGTCAGGTTGCATGTAAAAGGCCTTTGCCTTCGCGGGATATCTATGGACAAAAACCGGCTTTTCAAATTGTAGTGAAATAAACTTTTCATGGGGAGCGCCTAGATCCTCGCCCCAATTTATCTGGAATCCAGCCTTCTGCAGCATCTCTATAGCCTCTGTGTAAGAGATCCTTTCGAAGGGCGGCTCAACCTTCTCTAAAGGCTTTATATTTCTCTTTAGAGTTTCAAGTTCCCTGCGTCTTCTCTCGAGAACCCTTTTTACAATAAAGGTTACCATTTCCTCTTGGATCTTCAAGTTCTCCTCAAACTCGCAGAAGGCCATTTCAGGCTCAACCATCCAGAATTCGGTGAGATGCCTTGGAGTTTTAGACTTCTCCGCCCTAAATGTGGGGCCGAAGCAGTAAACCTTGCCAAATGTGGCTATTGTAGCCTCAACATAAAGTTGGCCACTCTGCGTTAAGTATGCTTTTTCCCCGAAATATGGCACTTCAAAAAGGGTTGTTGTTCCCTCGACGGCTGCGGGGGTGAATATTGGCGCGTCCGTTAAAACAAAGCCTCTATCATCTAAGAAGTCCCTGCAAGCTTTCACCACTTCAGCCCTTACTCTAAGGATTGCCATCTGCCTGGGACTTCTTATCCAAAGCTGTCTATATTTCATCAAGAATTCTATGCCATGCTCCTTCTTTGCAAGAGGATAGTTCCCACCTGCCAAGTGAACTATCTGCAGGTTCTTGATCCTTATCTCGTAGCCTCCGGGGGCTCTCTTGTCTTCCATAACTAGGCCTTTAACAATGATGGATGATTCCTGCACTAACTTATCTGCGGCTTCAAATACCTCTGGAGGAACCTCATTTTTATGAACAGTGGCTTGAATAAGCCCTGTCCCATCCCTCACAATTAGGAATTGAACTCCACCGCTTGAACGTTTATTGACAAGCCAACCTTTTATCTCAACCTCTTTTCCAGTCAGCCTTCCATCCAAGATTTCACTTACACTCACACTATGCAACCTCCTTCATACAATCTTCAGGAAACAAGTCTACGGACGTCGGGCTACCTGTTCGCATTTTAATCGAGATTAAAGAGTTCACCCTGCACTTTTAATACCCACATAACATAAACCTTCAAAATTTTAAATTTTTTGTTTGCGTCCATAAGGTTTACCTTTTGATACTTCACAATTCTTAAATCCATCGTTTAAAATTGAGTTTGCTTGATAAACGTGCTTAGCGATAAAGGGAAAATTAGAACTTTAAAAATTTCTATGGCTGCTATAATCAGCGTCGTTGTTGTAGAATTTTTACTAGGATTTGTTGTGGGAAGTTTGGCAATTTTAAGTGATGGACTTCACGCCGCGTTTGACGCTTTAACGACGTTCATTCTAATAATTACTACAGCAGCTTCGCTTAAGCCGCCTGATGAAGAACATATGTATGGGCATGAAAAGTTTGAACCCATCGGCGGGCTTATTGGTGGAATAGCCCTTGTGATAACCAGTATAATAATATTTTATGAGGCGTTTCTTAGGCTTCTTCAAAATGTCCCGATAAATTTGGAGTTAAGTTATGCGGGCTTCATTGCAATTGGCTACACGTTATGCATGGATTTCCTAAGGGTTGGAGCGCTCCGAGGGGCATTTAAAAGTGAAAGTGCAACCATGAAATCTGGACTTTATCACGCCACTGCAGATTTGGGATCAACGCTTATAGCCCTTTTTGGATTTGGCATGGCGTCAGTAGGATTTAATATTGGGGATGCGTTGGCATCAATTATCTTAAGTATTCCACTAGCGTATCTAAGCGTTAAGCTGATTTGGAATAGCGGATTAGAGTTAAGTGACGTTGCACCCATGGATGTTGTGAAAAAAATTAGGAGAGAAATAGTTTCCACAAAGGGTGTTTTAGGTATTAGGAGTTTAAAGGTTAGAAGGGTTGGAGCCAAAACATTTGCAGAAATCACGCTCCAAGTTCCAGAGTACCTAAGCCTTGAGGAGTCTCATGAATTAGCTTCGAGGGTTGAAGAGAATCTCAAAAAATCTTTAGGAAACGCTGAAGTCGTAATTCACGTTGAACCTCCAGAAAAGGAGATGTTAACCGAGAAGCTTGTGGAGAAATTAGCGGAGCAGGTTGAGGGCGTAAAAGATGTCCACGAAGTAAATGTTATTTATGCAGGTGGCAGACTTCATTTAACCTTGCATGCACGTGTTAACGCAGGCATGTCTGTTCAAGGAGCCCACGAAATAGCTGAGAAAATTGAGGAAAGGATAAGGGCTAAGATGGGCGCAGTTGATCATATAACAGTCCACATAGAACCTTTTGAAGCTAAGATGAGGGGTACCGTTGTTGATGAAAGAAAATTCCGGCAGGTGATTCATGACATAGTGAAATCCTTCGATGGAGTTTTAAGCCTGAAGAGGATGGTTACGTATGTTGTATGCGGTAAACGTTACGTCGATTTAGATTGCTGTTTTACAGGGGAAATCCCAATAGAAGAGGCTCATAGGGTGGCTTCTGAAATTGAGAACAGCATAAAAGAAAAGTTTACAGAAGTTGTTGTCACCGTTCACATAGAACCAGAAAGGAATGGCTACAGCTAGGGCAATTTAAGTTCTTTTATGATTGAGAGATCCACTAGGCTATGCATGCTTAATTTACTGTTAGACAGGGCGTAAAGGACATCATCAATATATAGTGCCCTGTTTATCCAGAAGCTCGAGTTCCACACGTCCTCTGGATCTATATGCGAAATGCCCCCTCTAAAGGTTAACTTGTAGTCTGGTGTAATTCTGAAGGCGTAGATCCCCTGCCATGTCACGCCCTTGTATGGATCTGATATTGAAACTGGGATGACTAGAAGCCCTTTTTTCTTGTCAAAGAGGAAGGCCTTGTGGTCGTTTAAAACCGTGGTGTAGGACCACGCTCCTGAGACGGTATATTGATCTATTTCAACCGGTTGACTTACATCGGTTACATCGAATATTGATATTTTCACGTTTTCCTTCTCGTTTATGCCTATGCCAATTATGTGGTTTTCATCATAGGGATGCAGGTACCTTGTAAATCCAGGTATTTTTAAATAACCCAGAACCTTTGGATTGCGGGGATTCTCAACATCTATCACGAAGAATGGATCCCTGCGCACCACAGAAGTTGCTAGGTAACAGCGATTTCCCATAAATCTTGCCGAGTCTATTGTCTCGTTGGTAGCTAATCCCTCCAGCTTTCCAACAATTTTTAGATTCATGTCAAGTACGTAAAGGTTGTTTTGTGTTACTCCGCTTTCATCGCGGGTTGTTGTGGCTATTCTAAAGTATCCGTTATACTCGTCCATCGAGAACTGGTTTAACTCCCAACCGGAAACGCTGCCCTTTGCCTCGATAAGCATTTCTCCTCCATTTATTCGTATCCTATAAATTGCAGTCTGACCTTCAACCTCATGGAAGGTTACATAGATGTTGTCAAGCGAAACGTAAATGTTGCTTGTAGCCCCAGTCA